>JADHXB010000040.1 GCA_016783155.1 Dehalococcoidia bacterium | reverse complement strand
GTCGGGGTGGGAGGATTTGAACCTCCGACCACCTGAACCCCATTCAGGTGCGCTACCAGGCTGCGCTACACCCCGTGGCTTTGAATTAATCAATATGTTATCATAAGTGGCTAATTGAGACAAAGTAAATTTCGCTTAAGTCATATTCAATCAGGAAAGGAACCGGGACTTTGGCTAAGAAGCATATAAAAACCGAATTGAAGCGGTCACCTACTAAGCGTCAATTGTCTAAGTGGCAACGCCAGCGACGTATCCAGCGTATCATAGTCATTGTTGGAGCCATCTTTTTTGCTTTGATTGTGGGTTATATTGGCTATGGATATTATGATGAACAGGTTAAACCGCTCCATCAACCTGTTGTGAAAATAAATGATACTGTCTTTGATATGGATTATTACGTAAAGTTGCTTGAATTTTACAGTCAAGGGAAAGATTCTACTGAGACCTGGAATGTGGCAGATGAGCTTATTAACGTCATCGGCTCAGGTGAGTTGATAAGGAAGATAGCTGAAGACCTCGGTTTTGGTGTGAGTGCAGACGAAGTAAATAGTGAGCTTAGAAGTCTGGGTCTCCCCGATGATAAAGTGTACAGGGACATCGTTAGTTCTAAACTGCTGGCGGCTAAGCTGCTTCAAGGCTACTTTGACCCGAAAGTGCCGACTGAGTGCGAACAGGTGCAGGTTCAAGCAATGTTTTTGGAAAGCGACGAGGTGGCTGAGAAAGTCATAGATATGCTGAAAGCTGGAGATGATTTTGCTGCTCTGGCGAAGGAATATTCCCTGGAAGCAACAACTAAGGAGAAAGGCGGCGATTTAGGCTGGCTGCCTAAAGATTTTGCTTATATAATCCTGGGAGATTTGGGAGATTCATTACTTAGAGATGTTCCTTTTGATCTTGAGCCAGGAGAACTCAGTGAGCCGACTTATGATGGGTCAGTCACCAAAGGGGTAGGTTACTGGCTGGTGGAAGTGACGGAAAAGGACGAGCAAAAGGGCAGTCATGCTAGAGGTATTCTTTTAGGGAGTCAGCGGGAGGCGGAAGAAATAAGAGCCAGAGTAGAGGCTGGTGAAGATTTTGGCAATTTAGCTAAAGAATACTCCCAAGATTCGGAGAGTAAGGAGCAGGGGGGTGATTTAGGTTGGATCCAAATCCAAGAAGGGGAATTTAATAGCAGGGTTGCTTTGGGGCTTGCTATGCAGCTTGAACCAGGTGTCGTGAGCCAACCGACAGTTGATGACTCTGCTCTAACTAAGGGAGGTTATTGGCTGATAAAGGTTGTAGATAGGGATGACAGTCGGGCATTGGATGATGAGACTAGGAATACGCTGAGGTTGAAAGTTGTTGAAGACTTGGTTGCTGAGCAGAGCAAAAAGGACTCGATAGAAGTGTATTTGACTGAAGAGCAAAAGTCCTGGGCAGTGGATCGAGTTCTTAAGAAGAGGTAGTAATCGTTATGGTGACTAGGAAGAGCATTGGTATCGGTTTGATGGGTTTGGGTGTGATTGGTGGTGGTATGGCCAAAGCCTTGATTGGCAAACCGGATACTTTGTCTAGAGAAGCAGGCAGCAAACTGGTCTTGAAGAAGGTGTTGGAGAAAGACTTGGCCAAGCATGGCTCACTGGGAATCGAGCGTAGTATTTTTACTACTCAGTTCGAGGAGTTGGTTACTAATCCTGAGGTGGATATAGTTGTGGAACTTATGGGTGGTGAGTATCCTGCCTTCGAATATATAAGAGAGGCTTTAACTCGCAGCAAGCATGTCGTTACCGCTAATAAAGAGGTTATGTCCAAACACTGGAGCGAGCTTCTGACTGTGGCTCGAGACCATCAAGTATCTCTTCGCTATGAGGCTAGTGTCGGCGGTGGTATACCTCTAATTGCTCCGTTTCAGGAAGACCTGGTGGCTAATGATATTTCAGCTATTTACGCAATTCTTAATGGGACAACTAACTATATTCTGACTCGAATGGCCAGGGAAGGGCTGGATTTTTCCGTGGCTTTGAAGAAGGCTCAGGAGTTAGGCTATGCTGAAGCTGACCCCACCAAGGATATAGAAGGAGTTGATGCTGCCTATAAGCTAGCTATACTGACGACCATTGCTTTCGGCACTGAAGTTAGGTCGGAGGATGTTTACCATGAGGGGATTTCACGGCTCCAGGCTTGTGATTTCCGCTATGCTCGGGAATTGGGTTATGCCATAAAGCTTCTGGCTATTGCCAAACGATCCGGGAATTCTATTGAAGCTCGTGTTCATCCTGTATTTATCCCCGAGGATTCTCTGCTGGCTAAGGTAGATGGCGTTTACAACGCCATTCATGTGGAAGGCGACCTGGTGGGTAAGGTTATCTTTTATGGGGAGGGGGCTGGGCCCAGAGCAACTTCAAGCGCGGTTGTCTCCGATATTATAAAGATAGCTCAGAATATCAACCGTGGAACGACTGATATACCGAGGTTACCTTTTGCAAGCGGCCGAACTGTTAAACCAATGGACGAGATAGAGACTCGATATTATATGAGAATGGGAGTTGCTGACAAAGCAGGCGTTTTGGCGCAAATCTCTAAAATATTGGGTGACTACGCCATTAGTATTTCCTCAGTAATTCAGAAAGAGACTGACCCATCTACTCAGATTGCTGAGATTGTGATAATGACTCATCGGGCTAAAGAGAAGGCAGTCCAGCAGGCACTTAAGAAAGCTGAGCGTTTGGCTGTAGTTAAGGAGATCACTAATTTTGTTAGGGTAGAGGCTTAGGAAAAATGGGACGTGGTGTTCTAATCAGATACCGTGAGTTTCTGCCGGTTACCCCGGCTACTCCTATGATAACGCTGGGTGAGGGAGATACTCCTCTGGTCAGGTCCGTTGCCTTAGAGAAGGAGCTTGGCTGTGGTGAGCTTTATTTTAAGCTTGAGGGGTGTAATCCCAGTGGCTCTTTTAAAGACCGGGGCATGGTTGTAGCTATAGCCAAGGCAGTGGAAAATGGCAGTCGCTGTGTGATTTGCGCTTCTACAGGGAATACCAGCGCTTCAGCCGCTGCTTATGGAGCCAGATTTGGTCTTGATGTTGTCGTTATCGTGCCAAAAGGGAAGATCGCTTTAGGCAAGTTAGGTCAAGCTATCGCTTACGGGGCTAAGATTATCGCTATACAGGGAAATTTTGACCAGGCTCTCCAGATAGTTCGCACTCTGGTTCAAAAGCATCCGGTTACACTGGTTAATTCACTAAATCCATACCGAATTGAAGGTCAAAAGACGGCAGCTTTTGAGATTGTTGACGATTTAGGCGAGGCTCCTGATTATTTCTTTATCCCGGTGGGAAATGCCGGCAATATCACCGCCTATTGGAAGGGCTTTGTCGAATATAAGCAGGCTGGTAAGGCAAGCCGAACCCCCAAGATGATGGGCTTTCAAGCCGAAGGAGCAGCGCCTATAGTCAAGGACAGAATTTTCAAGAAGCCAAAAACCCTGGCCACGGCGATTAGAATCGGTAATCCGGCTAGCTGGCAAGGAGCAGTAGCTGCTCGGGATCAATCAGGCGGGGTGATTGACTGCGTCAGCGATGATGAGATTCTAGCTGCCTATAAGCTTCTGGCAAGGAAGGAAGGGGTTTTCGGCGAGCCAGCCTCGGCAGCTTCTGTGGCTGGCCTCATTAAGATGGCTGGGCAAGGGCTGAAGCTTTCAGGCAAGAAGGTTGTCTGCATTATTACCGGCACTGGGCTAAAAGACCCTGCCATTCCAGCAAAGTTTGCTGAACCATTCCCGGAGCTGCCTGCCGACGTAAGTGCAGTTGAACGAACCTTAGGTTGGGCTTGACCATAAATACGTATAGAAGACGCTGGCGGGTAATAACAAAAGAGGAGGCAGCAGTGGTTGATTTAGCTAAGATTAAAACAGCGGTAACATCTATAATTGAGGCTATCGGCGATGACCCCGGAAGGGAAGGGCTGCAGGGTACACCGCAACGGATTGCTGAGATGTACGCTGAGATTTTTTCCGGGTTGAATATGGATGCCACGGCAGAATTAACTGTAGGTTTTGAAGTGGGGCATCGTGAGATGGTGATTTTGAGGGATATTCCCTTTTACTCCATGTGTGAGCATCATCTCCTGCCGTTTTACGGTGTGGCTCATGTCGGTTATATCCCTAATAAAGAGGGGCGAGTTGTTGGGGTGAGCAAGCTGGCGCGAGTGGTAGAGATATTCGCCAAGCGTCCTCAGCTACAGGAGAGGATGACGTCACAGATCGCTGATGCTATTGTTGAGGCTTTGCAGCCAGATGGCGTTGCCGTGATCGTTCAGGCAGAGCATCTGTGTATGACAATGCGCGGCATCAAGAAACAGGGGAGCAATGTCCTCACCTCGGCAACCAGGGGGCTTTTTCGGACTCGTGCGGCAACGCGCGCTGAATTTATGTCCCTGGTCCAGGGTAAATAGTCATTCGTGGCGCAGTGATTCGATTGGGTCGAGTCCAGCAGCTCTGTAGGCCGGGTAGATGCCGGAAGCCAGCCCGACCACAATGGCTACCGTGATAGCAATGATTACGATGTCGGCTGACATCGGGGCTTGGACGGGATATGGTCCGAGTTTTACGCCGGTAATCGCCCATGTTCCCAGCGCAGCTATAGTAAGGCCTATTATCCCGCCGGTAAGACTAAGCATAGCCGATTCTACCAGGAACTGACGAAGAATATCCCGGCGTTTGGCGCCCACGGCTTTTCGGATGCCGATTTCCCGCGTGCGTTCAGTTACCGAGACCAGCATTATGTTCATGATGCCGATGCCGCCGACAAGAAGTGAAATAGCTCCAACGCTCCCCAGGAAAATCGACATTATGCCGAGCACCTCACGCATGCTGCTGAGTATTTCCTGCATATCGATGATGGTGAAGTCGTCATCTTCTCCTTCTCTGATATTGTGGCGCTGCCGCAGTATAGAGGTAACCTCCTCTGTTGCGGCATCTATTTGGTCGGTGCTCATTGCTTTAACAGCGATAGTCTGTATAGGCCGCCCCCGTGCGCTTGTCTCACCCAGTAATCTAGACTGCATTGTGGTCAGGGGGATGATGATGAAATCATCCGCAGAGCCTATGAAACCACCCTTCTTTTCAAGGACACCGATAACCTCGAACTGAGTGCCGCTTATCCTGATGGTTTCGCCTAACGGATTTTCCGTACCGAAAAGGTCTGTGGTTGTCTTACTCCCAAGTACGGCAACCCTGGCTCCTCTCTTAACATCCCGCTCAGAAATGAACTCCCCTTCAGCTACGGGGTAGCTGATGACCTGCGCGATGTCGGGAGTGGCGCCCATGATGTCAACGGTGCTATTTTCGTTGCCGTATACGACCTTGGTCATTTTTTCACTCAGGGGGGCGACCAGGGCTACGGACGGGGCACGGTTGGGATTAGCCAGGGCTTCGGCATCTTCGAGAGTGATGCTTCCTGTAGCACCTGACATTCCTTGCGTCATACTACTTGCACTGGTGATGTAGATGGCATTAGCGCCCATGCTCTCAAAGATGCCCGTGATATTGGCTTCATGTCCTCTGCCAAACGATACCAGGAAGACGACGGCACTGACGCCGATTACGATGCCAAGTATGGTCAGACTGGACCGCATCTTGTTGTTGTATAGGACTTGCCATGAACTGATAAAGCTTTCCCAGAGGTTCATCTTTTCTTCTCACTAACAATCTTACCATCTCTAAGGTAAATCGTGCGCTGCGTATAGGCAGCGATATCCTCTTCGTGAGTGACAAGGACGATAGTGATGCCCTGGCTGTTGAGTCGCTGCAAAAGAAGCATAATGCCGTTGCTTGTCTGGGTATCCAGATTGCCGGTGGGTTCGTCAGCCAGGATGAGGGACGGGTTGGTGACTAAGGCTCGGGCGATGGCTACCCGCTGCTGCTCGCCACCGGAGATCTCAGTAGGGCGGTGGCGGGCACGATTCGCCATGTCCACTAATTCTAGAGCTTCAAAAGCACGCTGGCGTCTATTGCCGACACCGCTGTAGACCAGTGGCAGCTCGACATTCGCCACAGCCGTAGCCTGGGGTAATAAGTTGTAAGACTGAAAAACGAAGCCTATTTTCTTGTTCCTTATCTCAGCCAATTGGTTATCATTTAAAGTGCTGACGTCTATTCCATCTAATTCGTATGTTCCGGAAGTCGGTCTGTCCAGGCAGCCGATGAGATTCATCAGCGTAGATTTTCCTGAGCCTGATGGCCCCATAATCGAGACTATCTCTCCTGTCTCGATGCGACAGGTTACTTCGTTCAAGGCGGCAACCTCGACGTCTCCTAATTTATATATTTTTGCTATGTTCTTGATGTCGATCATCGCTGTTGACATAAGGGCTGTTTTGCCTCACTCGAACGGCTTTTTAGTAGGATGAAGGCATACGACCGCGGGTTGCCTCGACAATAATCCTTTCCCCTTCGCTGAGCCCGGAGATTACCTCGCTGAACCGGCCGCTCTCGGCACCCAGGACGACCGGTCTTTTTTCAGTGGTTACTTTCTTCTCGTCTATCACCACATCCACCCAGTAGTCTCCCGGTGAGCCTTTGATAGACCGGTTGGGTATCAGTAGCACATTTTCATGTTTTTCGATTATTATATCAGCGGTGGCGGTCAAGCCTCCTTTAAGCGCTGCCTCAGTTGGTTCAAGGGAGATGGTAACCGGGAACTCGACGACGCCGGTCTCCCGCGTGCCGAGAGGCGAGACGAAGGTTACCTTGCCTCTCAGCTCTAAATCGGGCAGGGCATCCACGATTATTATGGCTTCCTGTCCTACCTTCACTTTATAGATATCTATCTCATCTATCATGCCATCCATTTCGACCGTGCGGGTGTCCACCAGGTAAACGGCAGTTTTGGACGAGTAGTCGAAAGAGGAAAGCTGGTCATTTTCCTTCACGCCGATATCAACTACGGTGCCATTGAAAGGGGCCAGAATTTCTGTTTTCATGAGCTCGTCCTTATACAGCTTCAAGTCTTGTTCGGCGATTTGCAGATTGAGGTTGTAAGCCCTTGAAGCTTTCAGGTTGAGCCCACCTCTGAAAATCAATTCGTTGTTTTCGAGTATCGTTTGGCTCATTTCCACGTCATGCTGAGCCATGCGCAGAAGGGTGGCCAGCTCCAGCGCGTCGCAACTATCCGAATCCTTACATGCCTGTATCTTTTGCAGGTTTTCTTCAACCTGCCTCATCCAGGCGAGCGAGGTGGAGGTGTCGGGATAGGGTATTGGCATTAGGCCTGTTGTTGCGTCTATGTATTGCTGGCAGCAGGCTCCGATTCTTTGAGACACCACTATCCTGCCGCTTAAGCCTTTGACCCGCTGGTAAGTTTCCTTCAACTTGTATTGCGCGGTATTCAATTCAGTCTTGGCATCGTCATAGTCGCCCTGCTCAATAAGGGTTTGTATTTCAGCCAGTCTTGTCAGGTCCTGTTCCAGGAGCTTGATTGCCCTGGAGATATCGAGATACCTGTCGACCGGTGTATATTGTATCTCATCCTGTCTCTGCAAATAGATGGCTATTTCCGGAACGTTGAGCATTTTGTAGCTCGCGTCAAGGTCATGTTGAGCCAGACGCAGTTCAGCTACTGCCTCCTGGTAGTTACCTTGGTCGAGGAATTTTTGCGCTTGGCTTAGCTCCTCTTGGGCCTGTTCCACGCGGAGGATGGTGCTGCTATCAGGATATGATGTTGGGTAGCCCATGAACGCCGGGTGTATCTTTTGCACCAGTTCATTCATGGCTAATTCCACGTTATACTGGGCTGAAGCTATAGCTAGCTTTTGAGTGGCGTCGTCCAGCTTGGCTAATAATGTGCCTTCGTTAACCCTTTGCCCCTTCTCTACATATATTGTCTGCACTGTGCCTGGAGTGCCGAATTTGAGTTGGACTTCACGTGGCATGTCCAGGTTGCCATCAGCGGGGATGGTAACAATGAGATCGCCGCGTTCCGCCGTGGTTATCTGTCTCTCGGCAGCTTCAGGTTGTTCACCGCCGCAGCCGGCAAAGCCCAGTGTGGACAGAACTATAAGAAGGATAATTGCTGTGATTATTTTATTTTTCATTGTAAAGCGGCTCCCCATTTTTTATAGTGTCGGTGTATTGTTGCCTTGATGTTGTCATTATACGGAGATTTTTGAGCGTTACTGCTTCGTTCAGTGTTAACATCGAATTGCTATTATAATACTTTTGGAAAGAGTATGCCATGAAAGGTGGTTACTTGTCATTCTGAGGAGCGGAGCGACGAAGAATCTCGTGATGCGGCTAAGTTGAGATTCTTCGCTGCGCTCAGAATGACAATGATGGACTGATGCCTCAGGATGAAATACAAATATGAAGGGTGTTTACCTGTCATTGCGAGCCGAAGGCGTGGCAATCCCATGCCTGTCTCACTCACCGTAGAGATTGCCACGTCGCTCCCGCTCCTCGCAATGACAGGGTAAAAGAAGCTTCTCGCAATGACATGATGATATTGCTCAACGGTATCTCTTAAAGTTGCTGACTGTATGCTGTATATAATTGAAACCAGTGATGCGAAGATGTATTCTATTTATCAGGTAAATGGGAACTAAAGGTGTAATTCCAAAATTTATTTCAGAAGTCAAGGGATTTCTTGCCGAGGAGGAAGGACTGAAGCTATTCGAATTAGCTTCTGAGGCGTGCTTGCTTGGCCCTTGTCTTGAGATCGGGAGCTTTTGCGGGAAGTCCACAGTCTATCTCGGTGTTGCTTGTAAAAAAAGGGGAAAAACGCTTTTCACCATCGACTACCATCGGGGTTCTGAAGAGCAGCAACCGGGGCAAACATACTTTGACCCTGACCTTTTAGATAGTAAAACCGGTCTGATTGATAGCTTCCCGTGCTTTAGGGCTACAATACGAAAAGCCGGGTTAGAACAAGTTGTTGTGCCCATGATTACCAAATCAAACGTGGCAGCTCGAGATTGGGCTATTCCTCTGGGCTTGGTTTTCATAGATGGCGGACATAGCTATGAAGCGGTTATGACAGATTATCAGTGCTGGTATCCTCATTTACTTCCTGGCGGGCTCCTCGTTTTTCATGACATCTTTTTAGATCCGGCCGAAGGCGGACAAGCCCCATACGAGGTTTACAAGGTGGCGCTGGCTTCAGGACAATTTGAGGAACTGCCGATGACGAAGACACTGGGGGTGCTACGGCGTTACCGGCCCATGGTGGTCAAGGAGTAGGCTAGTCGGCGACATGGGCCTGAGCATATCAGCCGCTAGCACTACTGCCGCTGATGTCCAGGTTGGCTTTTCTTCCGGCCATATCTCTTTCTTCGGCAGTGCCATGCCATACCAGTAGGCACCGTCATCATCACGCATCTGGTGAATCCAACTGAGGACAGTAGCCGAGTGTTTATATTCACCGTGAACTGCCAGGGCAATGGCTAGCTCGCTTGTCTCTGCAGCAGTGACCCATTTCTGTTCTAAACTGCAGAGTGAGCCCAGACCGTCGATAACAAATTTATCCCAACCGCTGAACAGGCGTTGCCTGGCATCGTTACCGTTGATAACGCAACACATCGCTGGATAATACCAGTCCATGGCAAATGTATTTTTGTTTTCTTGAGGTGAGTCAAACAGGTATGGCATTTTTTGAAGCGCTTTTGCCAGAGTGGCATTTGCCTCTTTCCAGTAATTTCTTTCTTCGCCCAGAACTGAGGCAATAGAAAGCGCGCTCTTGATACTCAAGTAGGTCGAACTGCAGCTGCTTATTAGTGCGGTCGGGTAGATGATGCCGGCGCTGTCTCTAGCCCAGTAAATTTCACCGTTAGGCCCTCTCATGTTCAATACAAAATCGATTGCGCTCCGGACAGTGGGCCACATTTTCTTGAGAAAAGAGGGGTCACCGGTTGTCAGGTAATGGTGCCAGACCCCTACCGCGATATAAGAAATGACATGTGATAGCTTGGAGGTATCGAGTGGTTGTCCGTCTTTGTATGAAGCATACCAGCTCCCGTCCTCCAGTTGAATGGCGGCGAGCCAGTCATAGGCGCGTTCGGCTTCGGCATGACAATTGCCGATATCTATCGCCATAGCGTTTTCAACATGAGTCCACGGGTCTGTAGTTCCTCCTTGAAGCCAGGGGATTGAACCATCTGCCTGCTGTATAGCAACGATAGAAGCGACTGTGGGGTCGAGGTATTTTTTCGAGAAGTTATCGTAGAGCTTCGGTTTCATTTTTAGGTCACTCCTTGGGCTGAATATCCTATCTTGCTGCAAAACTGTATTGGTACTCTATAGCTTCCTTGTACACGTTAGCTGTATGTTTAGCTGTGTTTTTCCAGTTAAACATTTGCACTGCTCGTCTGTGCCCCATTTCGGCGAGACGCCTGCGCCTGTCGGGATTATCCAGCAGTCCTGCAATTGCCTCTACCAGCGCTCCGGTATCAGCTGGAGGTACCAGTATGCCGGCATCTCCGACAATCTCGGGCAGAGCTCCGGCGGTCGTTGAAATTACGGGTGTGCTACAGCACATAGCCTCGGCAGCCGGCAGCCCGAAACCTTCGTAAACGGATGGTACAACAACCATTGTAGCCATTGAATATTGACGGACAAGCTCTGCTGTGTCTATCTGCCCGGCATGGGTAACACAATCACCGATGCCTAAACAGTCAGCCAGTCCCTGCGTGTAGCCATTTTTCATTGGTTTTCCTACTATCATAAGCTCTATCTTTCGTTCTGAGCGCAAAGCGGCAACGGCTTCCAGCAAATATTTCAAGCCCTTCAGAGGCGTGTCTCCGCTGTTTATTACGAGCAGGCGGTTTTCTGAGCGTCCGACTTCAGGAACTTGCGTGAAGACTGAGCTGTCAACTCCATCATAAATAACCCTAAGGCTGTCCTTCGGCAACTTGAAAATATCGATGATGTGACGATAGGAATTCTGTGAACCGGTAATAAAATGCGAAAGCTTCTTGGCAATCTTGATTTGCATATTGGCGAACGAATACCATCTCCTGATGCCCATTTTCTGCCATGAGGACTTAGCCGCCTTGATGGCTAAGTCTCGATCGATGGTAATAGGATGATGAATGGTTGTTACCACGGGGATACCGAGCCTCTTTATTTTCAGGATGCTGTATGACAGACTTTGATTGTCGTGGATAACATCGTATTTTTTGTACTTATCATTGTTGCGCAGGAAATCGTAGGCTCGCATGCCGAAAGTCAACGGCTCGGTAAAAAATCCGCCGCAGGCGCCAAGCCATTCAGTGAGATCGGGCAGTGAGCTCAGCTTGCGATGATTTATGAAGAAGCGTTGACTTTCCGGCAGAGAGTATAGGTCGAGGCTGGGCAGCTTAATGAGCTTTACCCCGTCGTCCAGCTCTGGATATGGCGGCCCTGATATTACTTCAACGTCGTGACCGAGCTCGCGCAGGGAGCGGCTCAAATAGCGGACATAAATGCCCTGTCCGCCGGAATAGCGATAGCATCTATAGCTAAGCAAACATATACGCATTTGATGATCCGCCCGAACGTGAGGTGCCCAGAAAAAGAAACACAAAAGTCCCGAGACATTTTACCTTTGTTTGACAGATATATCAATTGGTTTAGCAGGAAATAGTTTATTTTGTCATTGCGAGGGGCGTAAGCCCCGAAGCAATTCCATGACTGTCTTGCGCACCGTGGAGATTGCCACGTCGCTAGCGCTCCTCGCAATGACAGGGTAAAAGGAGCTTCTCACAATGACAGGCAAAGAGGGGATTACCACGCGGAGTTTATCCTGAGCGGGATGAGATTCTTCCCCTTCATTTCATTCAGGGTCAGAATGACAGGAAGCGAAGGGCTCGCAATGACACCGGGTACATTGCTCAATGTCACACTATAAAGTTGCCACCTATCTATTCGAACGAGCAGGAACTACCCCTTGCGTTCCAAGTATTTCTGGTATTTGATTGCCTCGGCATAGACATCGGCAGTATGCTGGGCTGTATTTCGCCAGTTGAACATTTGCACGATTCTCTTGCGTCCCATTTCACTTAGATGTCTACGTTTATTCGGACTAAGTACGAGTGCCGAGATTGCCTCTGCTAAAGCCTTTGTGTCAGCAGGGGGCACCAGTATTCCCGCATCTCCTACTACCTCAGGCAGAGCCCCGGCAGTTGTGGAGACTACCGGAGCTCCGCAAGCCATAGCCTCAGCAGCGGGTAAGCCGAAACCCTCGTATATTGATGGAATGACTGTAATGCTGGCTAACCTGTACTGGTTTATAAGTTCAGCAGTATCTATCTCATCAATAAACTTTACATAATCTCTTATACCAAGATTGCTAATAAGTTTCTGTGTTGTGCTATTATCTGTTTCTTTTGCCACCACTATTAGCTCGAGATTGTGCTTCTGCCGCAATATCGCTAGTGCTTCCAGCATATATCTCAAACCTTTAACGGCTGTGTCTCTGCTTATTACTACCAGCAGCCTGTTTTCCAGGCGATCCACTTTCGGGGAGGGGATGA
>JADHXB010000039.1 GCA_016783155.1 Dehalococcoidia bacterium | reverse complement strand
CTTATTCCGCTGGGCTTCGCCAAAGAGACGCGTCCGTTCACACCCCATTTAACCTTAGCCCGTTTGCGAGAAGGTTGTTCACCCGAGGACAGACGAAGCTTAGGCGAACAGGTCATGAAAACGCCGGTTGAGTTCAATTACGAGCTAACAGTAAACAGCCTCAACCTGATGAAAAGCCAGCTCTTACCCGGCGGAGCCGTCTACAGCCGCCTGGCAGAGGTGAAACTGAAAAGCTAAGTGTTGTCGTCACCAAAGGCACGATGCTATAATATCTGGTCTGGCGCACTGGATTGAAGCTTGCCAAGCTCAACATGAGTACGGATTGGCGAACCGTTCCCGAGTAGCTCAGCGGTAGAGCGGGCGGCTGTTAACCGCTTGGTCGTAGGTTCGAGTCCTACCTCGGGAGCCAACCCCACGCCAGAGGGTCGTCGGTTCAGATCCAACCCACGCTACCAAGAAAAAAGCAAGCCCTTGGCTCTGAGCCCAAGGGCTTTTTTCTTTTGGGTATTGACAATACTAGGTTATTAAGGTTAGAGTTAAACTACGAATTACATTTCTTTATTAATTGATAGGGGAACAAATAAACTATGGCAGAGAAAAAACAGATTGAAATTGATGCAGTTGATACTGGGCAGCTTAAGAGCCTCTTAGATATTCTTAATATAAAGAGTGGTTTTGAAAGTGGGGAATATCATTGTGAGCTTTGCGGAACCGTAATAACTTATGAAAATACCAAATTCATTTTTCCGAGACCAAATATGACAGTTGGCTTTGTATGCAAGAATGCTGCTTGTGTTTTGGATTTTGCTCTGAAGGAAGAATCAGATAAAGAAAGGGAAGTTAAAACCGAATAATAACAATATTATTTATGGTGACTCAATGGCAGCAATTATAATTTTGATATGTGGAATTATTGTTTTATTATTGTCCCTATTCATAGGTTTTGGAGGTCTGGGTTCTCTTACAGAAGCGCTTCAGCGTGGGGTTACTAGTATACCTGCAGGACTATTTAGTCTATTTCTAATCTATAAGGCAATTGATTCCCTGTTTCCGGAGGATTTGAAAAGAACAATTGCATGGTTACTCCGCAGGATACCAAATATCCCTACTTCTTTTCAAAGAAGAGCAATAAAGAATGAAGTAGAAGGCAACATTAACGAAATTTTAAAGGATTTTGGTGAGGAAGGATATTCTATAACACCCTATCCTGCAAAGGTTGTTTGGTTGTCGGGACAATCAGTGACACCTGATTCTTTCTTCCAAAAGGGTAAAATTACTTTAGTTCTAAACTATTCAGACGACCCCGCTAAAAACATAGCAGAAGGAGCATTACTTTACTGCAAAAAAGGGCTTATTCCCGAGAGTCGCCAATATATTCCTCCACCGCTAATGCGGGCGATTGACCTTACTTTTGTTGATGCAATATTGGAAAGACGTAACTTAGCTAGTGGAAGATTCTACTTCACGTTCGAAATAATTCCACGTGAGTGCCAAGATCACCCAGAAGTGCGACCTTACCTTGATATTTTAGATGCATTAGAGGAAAAGGGCTATTTTACAAGAATATTACTTCCTGAACTCAGATATTATGCTAGTGCAGTCCAAGTCAAAACATCATATAAGAATCATACGACACAAATAGAGGGCTTTTTAAGGTTTCTTGAGCAGAATTCGAAATATTGGGATTTAGGATGTAAGGTCAGTCTTGACCACGTGGGCCTGACTATCAGAATTGGAGTTATAATTGTTGGGACACCTATAAAGTTACGTTTGGAGGGTATTAAGCCATATGTAAAAAGGATAGCACGTTGTGGAGATGCAGGTGCACGAGTTGTTTATCTTGTAGGGACTGATTTAGGTGCCGTAGCTATACCTCAAATTGCGAATGAAGCACATCGCCACGTGCTAGTCAATAAACCTATGATACAATCATACAATGCCTTACGCCATGGTAGAGTTGAAAAATGGCGAGTAGCTAGGCTAGAGATACCTGAGGGAATATCCAGGAAGTTTCTAGATGAGTACCCTGAGATTAAAGATTGGCCTGATTTAGAATTATAATGAACTATTCTAATTTTAGATGTCACCTGCCCTCAAGTAACCCGGTGACGCGACCTGACGCCGTCGCCTGGTCGCAGGCTCGGGCACTACCTCGGGAGCCAATTCACATATAGCTTTTATTGCTTTAACAGAGCAGCGATTGAGAGCAGTAGTAACCCAACAGCAAGCATAACCAGCGAACATCTGAGGTGCTGCTCAGATACTACAACTAGCACAACACCTGCGACCGTAGCCCCAAGCCCAAAGCTAAGGCATGTTAAGCTGGCAATTTTTCTTGCTTTACTCAACTTTATATACCTCAATAATCATGGCTATCGCTAGTAATACTAGGCCGGCAGCGAGAGTCCAAACTGCTCCTGTAACTGATAGTTGGTTGATTGGTACAAGTATAAGAACAAACAGGCCGGCAGCCAGAGCCAAAATTTTCAACCCCCTGACTACATTAGCCCTATGCCAAGGTACTTGCTGAAAATTGATAAACATCTTCCGTGCAATCAACGTCATCATGAGCACCCAACCCCCACAAAAGAAAATTTGAAATAGAGGTGGCTTCGAGGGAAAGTGCGGGAGAGCTAGCACGAAGCCAGTGATGATGGACCAAGTGGCAGCTATATCTATACCCAGCCCCATATATCGTAGAATAAAGATGGCATAATTCGGTGGAGTCCGATGAAAAGACGCGATAGTAAGAATGAAGCCTAGCAATAAGAATAGTCCACTAATGATAGCACAGACTGTACTGAATTCTGGATTCTCTGTAAGAAATCTGTCGTATCCAACTAGATAGACAAATGTACCGGAATAGCAACTTACTGCTTGATAAAAGACATCTTCTCGTGTTAGTACAGTGTGTGGATATGACATCATTTCCACCGCCTCTGTAATATCTAGCTTGATTATACACCTGCCCAAGCCAAAAAAGAATAGCCTCCACCAAAGCCTGTCAAACGTTTTCCCGCGTTTTCCCCCGCCCGCCGCGGCGGGGGAGCGAGGCCCCACGGTCTCGTCTGGGGCTTGCCGTTTCCCCCTTGTGTGGTTTGGTACTCATCTGACCACAGGGGCTAGACGTGGTGAGCCGTGGGAGACCAGATAGGCTTTCCCAATAGGGAAAAGGCGGGAGGGGGCTCCCACTTTGGCTGCTCGGAGCAAAAAACGTGCCGGCTGTCTTTGGGTCAACCGGCCGTCCCGTGGGCGGATGTCTGACTTTCCCGGTGGGAAAAATAAAAAATGGCTCAAAGTGGTGGTGGGCAAAAAGTGGCCTTTTTGCGCTATATAATAAGGTAAGAAGTGGCTTCCCGTCTCACTGCCCTGAAAGCCGTGGGGCACCCCTTCGCGGAACGAGGAGCCTGCAGTCGGGGAGGGGAGCTGACTTCAGACTGGTCAGAAAGGAGACGGCAAGATTGGAACCGAGCATAGGGACGGCACTGGAGGGGCTTCCTGAGTGGAGGTTCAAAGCCGAGGGCGGAACCCTGCGCTTCAGAAATGAAGCATGTGGTTTCGTGCTAACGGTGAAAAGACTACCGTGGAGTACGACTGCCCTTAGTGGCGAGGTCAGGCTCGACACGCCTGAAGGTGTGTCTACCTTGCGACTCGTCAAGGCAGCGGATGCCTCCGACGAAGCCCTGGTGCGGTCGCTTAGGTGGCAGTTCGGCGGGGAACCAGTGATGGCACTGTTGACAAGACTACTCCCCGTCATCCGTGATTTTTTGCTGCTCCAGATGCCAGAGCCAAACTAAAAGTAAAAATCTAGGAGGATAACACCAAACATGTCTCTTTCAACGGAGAGATTGGAAGCCATGCTCCTCGGGATGCGCTCGCTCTTCGAGGCGAGCTACGGAGAGCTGGTGAAAGACGCAAAGTGGAGACCGTTAGTCCTGGAGATAAAATCAGAGGCCGCAGCCGAGAGGTACAACTGGCTGGGGTCAGTACCGGCGATGCACGAATGGGTCGACGAGCGGGAAATACGGCACCTGTTGGGCGAAGAGTATACCATCCTTAATAAGAACTACTCAGCCGCCCTGGAGGTTGACCGCAACGATTTGGAGGATGACAAGCTCGGGCTGCTGGCGCCGAGGATAAGGCAGTTAGCTGAACGTGCAGCGGCATTTCCAAATAAGCTCGTCTTCTCGCTGCTGGACGCGGGCGACACAGCCAAGACCTTCGACGGTACGGCGTTCTTCAAGACGACCAGGAAGATAGGCGAGTCGGCGAACATAAACAACAAGCTCACGGGAGCGGGCGTCACTGCGGACAACATACGCACCGATATAGCTGCCGCCGTCGTGGCGATGGCTAAGTACCAGGATGACAGGGGAGATGCACGAGGCCGTGGAGAGGTTCGGGCCGCAGAACGGGCAGAGACACTAGAATCACATGGACTAGGGGAAACGGGACTGGGCTTCAATCAGCAAACCTTCAATAGTATGGAGGTGCCTTTCAATTGTGTCAGTCGCCGGTGTTTGTGGATTCTCATAATAGTATAAATCGGCTGCTAAATTAGTAGGTTGTCCACCTATGATTTGACCAAGTCTTGGTGGAGCTCCTTTAAGAATTAGATTGCGCTCATTACGGAAAAATCTTACGGCTGGATTAGACTGAAGCTCTTCCCACCATGACTTCCAATTTGATTTCTTCTCATATTGTGACTTAAGCCTATGAATAGCAGCACGGGCGAATATAATAGAAGCCTCGATAAAAGCCTCACATGCATTACGATTCTCAATCGGACATTGTTTTGCTAGGTCTAAAAAGAACCAGGCTCTTGAAATGGCATGCCGTTCTGGGAAATTACCCATCATACACCTCCTGAAGCAGAATTATATTCATAAGACAGGGGATGTCAAGCGTTCCGCGGCCGCTTGGTCGTAGGTTCGAGTCCTACCTCGGGAGCCAACTCACATACTCAATCCCAGACATATAAACCTTGACAGCTAGCCTTTATAGCCGTATCATGAATCGCCAAAACAAAAGGAGATATTATGCCACGCAGAGCCAAGCCCATAGCCAAAAGAGGCGGATTAGCCGTATTCGCTGAATGGCTAGCAGCTCGACCTCTATTGACTGAGCTAACACTCACCGCACTCACGGTCTTATTCGGCATGCAGGTGCTCAGAGTGTTGGTGCCAGGCATGTTCTGGACACTCGGCGCCCGGATGGGCTGGGGTGCAATTGAGCTTGGGATAATTGGGGTCGCCATCTTTCTCATCGGTGGCTTTCTAGCCGGCCCGCTAGGTCGGCTTGCAGGTAACCGCCGACTGATAGTAATCACCGCCGTCGGACTGGGCATAATGAGACTATTTATGCAGGTCTGGTGGGGTGAGCCGCTTTTTAATCTAAGCCTGGCAATAGTAGGAGCAATTTTCTTCGTCATTTTTCTGCCAGCCTGCTTCGAAGATGCACGCCTCCGCGGTGGTCCCGCTATATCCCACTATGCCTTAGGACTTCTGGGCGGGCTGGCGCTGGATATTGCCATCAATGGCGCCTTCGGCACGTATGACACGGTCTGGCAGGTGGAACCGCTACCAGTGCTGCTAACACTGCTGCTGGTAATTATCCAACTGGCGCTTCTCATAGGCATCACGCCCACAACCAAGACCATCTCGACAAAGTCAATCACCACCAAAAGCAACGGAATTTCCATGGCGAAGTCATTTACCTGGCTGGCCATCGGACCATTCCTGTTCCTGGAACTGATAGTTTTCCAGAACATACCACGTGTGGCAGCACTGACCGGTTGGCCGCTGCCGATAGCCTTCGGGCTGACGCTTCTAGGCCAGCTTGCGGGGCTGGCTGCCGCTGCCTGGCTTCTGAGCAAGCCCTGGCGTATGTTATGGCCCTGGGCATTAGCCGCTGGTGTCATCCTGCCTGCAATTCTGACACTTGGCTACCAAAAACCAGCAGCCTTAATAGCCGTGATGTTTCTACTCGGACAGGTACTGCTATCGACGCTTATAGTGATGGTTTTACTTGGCATCACCACCAGCAAAGGCAAAACACAGCGCTCCGGCGTCTGGATTGCCAACGGCATTGGCATGGTACTGCTTCTGGTGTTCATCCTTGCCTACTATGCCGTCTACGATATCAGCCTTCCCTACAAAAACGCCATCCTGGAACCCATAGCCGGAGGTATCGTTGCAGCCTGCGCCATATGCGCCTTAATCTTCCGGCGGCAAGAGATAAAAGTCGACCCAAAGTTATGGCTGGCACCAGTATTCGCCCTGCTTCTCCTGATATTGCCTTTAGCTCAGACAATCATCTGGCGGGCGCCGACAGCAGTCGCCGGCCAGGGCTTTCCCGTACGCATAATGACCTACAATTTGCACAATGGTTTCAACACAAAAGGCAAGCTGAATATGGAAGAAATAGCTCAAGTTATTGAACGCAATAATCCTGATATCGTCGCCCTGCAAGAAGTATCGAGAGGCTGGGTAATAAGTGGCCGGGTAGACATGCTGGCATGGTTATCATGGCGATTAAACATGCCGTACGTTTTTGGACCAACAGCAGACCAATTTTGGGGCAACGCCATACTGAGTCGCTACCCAATACTGGCATATTCAAAACATGACCTTCCGCCTCGTGATTTGTTCATACTACGCGGCTTTATCACAGCGCTGATAGACCTGGGCAACGACCAACAAATCAAGGTAATCAACACCCACTTCCACCATCTCGAGGGACAGTCGGATATCCGCCAGCTTCAGTCTCAAACCATCCTTGACTTCTTGACAGGATTGAGCAGCACTATATTGCTAGGCGACCTCAACGCGGAACCCACCGACCGCGAAACAACTATGTTTTTCCGGGCTAACCTCAGAGATACCGCAGCATACATGGACCCCGAGCTAGCCTACACTTTTGCCTCAGACAACCCACACCAGAGGATAGACTATATCTGGATATCATACGACCTCAAGGCAATGGATGTCCAGGTGCCATTAAGCACCGCCTCTGACCATCTCCCCATCGTCGCCGTGATATTTAAGTGAATCTTGCGGAGGTACAGTTATGGACATAAATGAGCTTCTCAAGCTAATGACGGAGAAAGGAGCCTCAGACCTGCATCTAAGAGTGCCAAGTCCACCGGTATTGCGCGTTGACGGTGAGCTTGTAATACAGGAGCATTTACCACGACTGGAAACAGGAGATGTTGAAGCAGCGTTTGAGTATATTACCACTGAAGACCAAAGGAGCCGTTTCCTCCAAGAAAAGGAGCTTGACTTCTCCTACAGTGTCCCGGGACTAGCCAGATTCCGGGTAAGCGTCATGCAGCAACGGGGTACAATAAGCCTTGCCTTCCGCCTGGTGCCCTTTAAGGTCTTTACAATCGACGAGCTAGGGCTGCCGCAGATTTGTAAAAGACTTATTCTCAAGCCACGAGGGCTTATTCTGGTCACTGGCCCAACGGGCAGCGGTAAATCCACCACTGTGGCCGCGATGGTTAATTACCTCAATGAGCACATGGCCCGCAACGTAATCACCATCGAGGACCCGATTGAATATCTACACCCCAATATCAAATGCCTGATCGCTCAGCGAGACCTCGGCGATGACACCAAGTCCTTCGATGTTGCCTTAATCCACGCTCTGCGACACGACCCTGATGTCATCGTAGTCGGTGAGCTTAGAGATCTTGAAACCATATCTACGGCGATGAGAGCCGCTGAAACCGGACACTTGGTGCTGGGCACATTGCACACAACCGATGCTCCTCAGACTGTTGACCGCATAATTGATATTTTCCCAGCTAACCAGCAACCTCAAATCAGATTGCAGTTCTCTCAAATAATCGAGGCCGTATTATCACAGACCCTGCTACCCCGGGCTGAGGGCAAAGGCAGAATATCCGCCTTTGAGATTATGACCGCCAATTCTGCAGTCAGAAACCTTGTTCGGGAAGGCAAAACCTTTGAGCTGCATAATGTAATTCAACTCAGCGCCAGCGAAGGCATGCAAACCCTCGATCAAGCACTAGCTGACTTGGTAAAAAAGAAAATAGTCTCTTTAGAAGAAGCCAGGATGAAGAGCAGCCATCCCGACCGGCTGAAAAAAATACTCGAATTCCAACAAGGCCCCACCAGGCCTTAGACTAGAAGATATCTTGGCAATTCAAAATATTTCTCTAAGCAGTATCTCATCATAGCTGAAACCAGGCAACCTATAAGGCTGTTCAACAGTATCGCCTATCCCGTGCTCCCCTTATCAAGTTGCGCCGCCAGCAGCTCAGCGACATCTAGCGCTTTAAGCGATTCCTCTACCGCTTTTGCCTTAATAGCATCTTCGAACATCTGCAAACAATAAGGGCAGGCTGTAATCACTATATCAGCTTTGGTCTCAATCACTTGCTCAATGCGCTCCTCGCTGATTCGCTTGCCAATACGCTCTTCCATCCAGTAGCATCCACCTCCAGCACCACAGCAAAATCCGTCCCGCCGAATACGCTTCATCTCCAGCAGTCGAGACGGTGAGATGTTGGCCAATACCTGCCTCGGGGCCTCATAGATATCATTGTGCCTGCCCAAGTAGCAAGAGTCGTGGTAAGTTAACCTGCCGTCGCTTATCGAAGTCGGTTTAATCTTACCCTGCTTCAGCAGCTCAGCGATAAACTGTGTATGGTGGACGACCTCAAATTCACCGCCAAACTGAGGGTACTCATTCTTAATAGTGTTAAAACAATGCGGACACGTAGTGACTATCCTTTTTATGTTGTAGTTCCTGAATAGCTCAATATTCTTCATCGCCTGCATCTGGAACAGATACTCGTTACCCAGCCTTCTTGCCGGCTCACCACAGCAAGTCTCCTCAGGGCCAAGGATGGCAAACTTAACACCGGCAGCTTTCAGTACCTTTCCCACAGCTACGGCTACCTTCATGCTCCTGTCTTCCAAAGCTGCGGCACAACCGACGTAGTACAACAAATCAACATCTCTGTCCTCAGACAGAAGTTTGATATCCAACCCACTCGTCCAGTCAGTCCTGGTGAGGGTGGTTCCCCTACAGCTATGACCCCTGGTCTCAATGCACCTCAAAACAGCTTCACCGGTCTCAGGTACCTTAGCTTGTTCCAAAACCAAGTTACGGCGCATATCAACAATCTTATCGATATGCTCAACGAAGACGGGGCATATTTCCTGGCAAGCGCGGCAGGTAGTACATGACCAAAGCTCGTCCTCAAGTATAACCTCTCCAATCAGGGACTTAACTCCACCACCATCAGTAGGAGTAGCCACTTTTGCAGCCAGCAGGGCATGACTTCTATCAAGTAAATGAGCTTTAAGGTCTTGCATTACCTTACGTGGAGACAAAGGCTTGCCTGTAAGATAAGCAGGACATCTATCCTGGCACCTGCCACAGTCAGTGCAGGCATCCAAATCCAAGAGCTGTTTCCAGGTGAAATCTTCTATCTTACTGACACCAAAGGTCTCCGCTTCCTCGATATTAATTGGTGCTAAAGCTCCTTTGGGTCGAGACGACTTGAAAAATACATTAACTGGTGACACGATGATATGAGTCAGTTTATCAAACGAGAAACATACGTAGAAAATAGCACCGAAAGCCAGGGCAGCATGAAACCACCACAAGCCGATATACCAGGCTAACCTGGCGCTTTCAGACAAGCCAGCAAAAAAGCTGGCTGTAAAATAGCCCACAAACGACCACCTTGCCCACTCTGGATGACTGTAGAATTCAGGCTGAGACAAGCCTTCAGGGGTAGCTATGAGCATACGGAAGCCCTCAATGAAAAAGCCAGTGATTACAACAACAAAAATGAGAGCCAGAACAACGGCATTGTCCAGCACAGTATTCAGCCTTTCCGGCTTCTGGATATACCGGCGAATCACGGCCATGACGACACCAACCAGCATCATTACACCACCCATATCCAGTGCAAAACTAAGGCCAAGATAAACATTCCCGCTTATAAAATGAAACACATAATGGTCTATGACGTCGAGAGCTGTTCCGACCAGCAGAACACCGGCACCAGCAAAAATAAGAAAATGTATTATCCCCGGATAAGGTTCGCGGAAGAATCGCCTATGAAAAAGGCCATCAACTATCCCAACAACTACAAAATCCCAGATTCTCTTACCTAGATTATCCCACCTCTTATCAGGCTTACCTACTGCCCATAGGCGAAAGCGACGGTAAATAGCATAAATAAAAATCCCCAGCGCGGCTGCACCCAACGTGTATAAGACAAGAGACCCGAAAGCTATATTCCAAAAAATTTCACGAAATGCCTCCATGCTTGCTCGCTCCTCCTTATGTGTTTCTTTGGACTTAATGCTGTTTCAGCAGCTCTAAACTACGCCTGTCAGCCAGGGCAAGCAGCCTCTCCACAGACTGAGCGGGAGCCAGTGCTCCCCCAATCATGACCTCTGAATCATCACCAAAAGCATGATAATCAGTACCGCCTGTGAAGATAAGGTCATACTGATTAGCGATTTTCAGTAGCCCAGCGATAACATCTGAACTGTAGTCGCGATAGTAGACTTCAATGCCAATTAGACCGACCGCCTTCAACTTGGGAACAAGCTCTTTTAAATCACCGATGTCTGCCGGGTGAGCCAGGACAGGCAAGCCTCGAGCATCCACAATCAGCTTAACTGCTTCAACCGGAAGCAATTTATACCGTTCCACATAAGCAGGACCATCATGACCAATGTATTTGTCGAAAGCCTCCCTCTCGGAACTAACATAATCTTTCTCGAACAAAGCCTGCGCTACGTGAGGCCTGCCTACAGACCCGCCTTGGGCAAGCTCAAGCACTCGCTGCATTTCAATATTCATGCCCAGTTTGCTCAACTTGGCAATCATCTGCTGTGCCCGTCCCTGCCGTGAATCGCGCAGTCCATGTAAAGCAACAGCCAATCTCTGGTCAGTGTAATCAATAAAATATCCCAAGATATGAACCTCGCCATGAGGAACATCAGTATTAATCTCCACACCGGGCATAACCATAAGTGAAGGAAAAGCCTCTGCAGCAGCTAAAGCTGGTGTAATGCCACCTATGGTGTCATGGTCGGTAATAGCAATAACATCAAGCCCGACCTTTACCGCCAGAGAGACAATATCCTTAGGTTCCAGACGCCCATCAGAGGCAGTAGTATGCAAATGCAAATCAGCCTTCATCGTCTCCTCTTAGCTGTATACGCTGTATGCTTACAGCTTTTCCAGTGGCCTCATCCACATCGACTAGCACCGCATCGAAAGCAGCAATCCCCTCGGCTGCAAAAAAGCGATAAGGCATGCTGGTAAGAAAGCTACGAATTGCTGATTCAGCATCGACGCCGATGACAGAACCCACAGAGCCAACCATCCCTACGTCAGTAACATAAGCAGTACCCTTGGGCAAAATATAGGCATCTACTGTGCCTACATGTGTATGCGTACCGAGCACCGCACTCACTCGACCATCAAGATACTTTCCCATAGCCACCTTCTCTGAAGTAGCTTCGGCGTGAAAATCAACAATTATAACCTTACTATCAGCCTTAATCTCCGAGAGCAAGCAGTCTATAGCCCTGAAAGGACAATCAAACCCACCAATAAAAACGCGTCCTATCAAATTGACTATTAAGGCACCTTTTACCTCCAGAAAACCACGGCCCGGTACACCGGGCGGGAAATTCAAAGGGCGAATAATGGGCAAGTCATCATCCAGAAAAGGGATAATCTCCTTTTTAGCCCATACATGATTCCCGGTAGTTAACACATCAATACCGCAGTCAAAAAGCTCTCTGGCCGTGTCTGGCGTAATGCCAATGCCTCCAGCAGAATTCTCACCGTTTGCTATAATAAGATCAATCTCATAATCATGACGAAGGCCTGGTAGAAACTGCCTCACCGCCCTCCTACCAGGCCTGCCGACTACATCACCTATCATCAATATACGCAATACTGCTCCCTATATTAGCTAGGTCTTACTTGGCATAATCTACCGCCCTGGTCTCCCGCATAACAGTCACTTTAATTTGTCCCGGGTATTGCATAGTGTCCTCTATCTTCTTAACTATATCCCGAACCAGCCTCATAGCTCCGAGGTCATCTACTTGCTCCGGCTTAACCATAATGCGCACTTCGCGCCCAGCTTGAATGGCAAAAGCCTTCTCAACCCCGGGAAAACTATTAGCCACACTTTCCAAAGCCTCGATACGCTTCAAGTACTGGTCTAGTGACTCACGCCGGGCTCCGACTCTTGACCCACTTATAGCATCAGCCGTAGCAACGATAAAACCGAGAGCGCTAGTTGTTGTAGCCTCGCCATGGTGCTCAGCGACAGCCTGAGCCACTTCAGTTGATTTATCCCACTGCTTAACCAAATCAGCACCTATCGAAGCATGTGTTCCTTCTACTTCATGGCCCACAGCTTTACCGATATCATGAAGCAGGCCAGCTCTCTTAGCCAGCGCTACATCAGCACCAATCTCAGCCGCCAGCATTCCGGCAAAGTGAGCAACCTCAAGGCTATGGGTTAATACATTTTGCCCATAGCTACTTCGAAACTTTAGCGTGCCGATTAATCTAATTAACTCGGGATGCAACCCTACTACTCCGACTTCACGCATTGCATGTTCACCCTCATTACGAACTGTAGTCTCAACTTCATTTTTAGCCTTCTCAACCACTTCTTCTATCCGCGCTGGGTGAATACGCCCATCGAGGACAAGATTGTTCAAGGCCACCCTGGTTATCTCACGCCTTATGGGGTCAAAACTAGAAATGGTCACTGCTTCCGGAGTATCATCAATGATGAGATCCACACCGGTAGCCTGCTCTAAAGCTCGGATATTGCGACCTTCACGGCCAATAAGCCGCCCTTTCATATCATCACTGGGCAAAGGCACAACAGATACCGTCGTCTCTGAAACTACGTCGGTGGCACAGCGCTGGATAGTGGTGGATAAAATTTCGCGAGCTTTGTCATCGATCTCGCCCTTTATCCGGGACTCCCATTCCCGAACGCGACGTGATGCTTCCTCGCGAATCTCTTCCTCTACAGCCCGAAGCAACTCCTGCCTGGCTTCATCGCTTGAAATGCCTGAAATTAGTTCGAGCCGTTGTAGCTGCTTGGTCCGTATCTCTTCAATCTGAGCTTTAGCCGCCTCGCTTTCCCTCTCCCGGTTACCCAGACCACGTTCGCGGCGCTCCAGGGCATCCAGCTTGTGTTCTAGCTTCTCTTCCTTCTGAGCAAAACGCCTTTCCAGTCCCTGTAACTCAAAACGTCGTTCGCGACTATC
>JADHXB010000038.1 GCA_016783155.1 Dehalococcoidia bacterium | reverse complement strand
AATACCCAATAGGGGCAAAGAGAGATTAATTGAATTTGTTCATGGCGGCGGTTATGCCTTCGGTTAAGACACAGTGGATGGCTTCGGCGACTGTGGCAATGGTGGGCTTAACTGCTACATCTTCTTGCGGGGTGAAGCCGCTGAGCACGTAGCCGACTATAACATCCTCATCGGTGATTGCCGTTCCATCCTCTTTGGCCGGGCGGCCGATGCCCACCTTGATGCGGGGGAAATCCTCGCTCCCCAGAGCCGAGATTATCGAGTTTATCCCTTTGTGTCCTCCGGCACTGCCGCCGGGGCGGAGGCGCAGCTTGCCCAGAGGTAGATCGAGGTCATCACAGATAACCAGCAGGTCGTCTATTGATATATTGTATTTATGCATCAGGCGTTCAACTGCCTCGCCGCTGAGATTGACAAAGGCCTTTGGTTTAGCCAGAAGCACTTCGACGCCGGCAATTTTACCGATGCCGACTTGAGACCGGCATTGGTGCCCTTTCATGGAGATGGAATGGAGCCTGGCCAGATAGTTTATGCAGCGGAAGCCGATATTGTGGCGGTTGTGGGCATAAGCCTTGCCCGGGTTGCCCAGACCTATAATGAGTTTCATTTGTTTGAACCTCTTCTCTCCGAGATTCTTCGGTCGCTTCGCCCCTTTCAATCCCCTTTTATTTGAGTTTATTTTCCGACTTTTTCAAAAGCTCCAGGAACTCTGCCTCGGTGAGAGTCTTGGTACCCAGCGCCTGGGCCCGTGCCAGCTTGGAGCCGGGTTCTTCGCCGACCACCAGATAACTGGTTTTCCTGGTAACATCGGAACCGGCTTTGCCGCCCAGGGCCTTGATTTTGGCTTCGGCTTCCTGGCGGGAGGCTTCCAGCCTTCCGGTGATGACGAACTCGAGACCAGCAAGTGGCAAGTCCTTCCGTTTAGCCTTTTCCGTCTCCAGCTTGACACCGGCCTCCCTCAGCTTCTCGATGATTTTCTTATTCTGTCCCTGGCGGAAAAATGCCACTATACTATCGGCAATTTTGGGGCCGATGGAAGGGATTTCCTGAAGTTTTTCTGGCGTCGCCCGGGCTAAATCATCAAGGCTGTTGTAATGCTCGGTCAGCAGCTCGGCCGTCTCCTCTCCGATGTTGGGTATGCCCAGGGCGAAGATGACCCGCGGCAGAGGTCGGTTTTTGCTCTTTTCGATTGAGTTGAGTATGTTGGCGACGCTTTTGTCAGCCATCCTCTCCATGCTGAGAAGCCTGTCTTGGGTGAGATAGTAAAGGTCGCCAGCATCTTTAATCAGCCCGGCATCGAACAGGGCCTGGGACATCTTTTCACCGACCCCTTCGATATCCATAGCCCCGCGGCTGACGAAGTGCTTGATTCTCTCCAGCGCCTGGGCCGGGCAGGCGGCATTGGTGCAGCGGTGCATCGCCTCGTCTTCAGGCTTTATCACCTCAGCGCCGCATACCGGGCAGGTCTCCGGCATGCGGAAGATTTTCTCTTTGCCGCTGCGGCGGCTGACGATTGGCTCGACTATTTCAGGTATCACCTCGCCGGCCCGCTGTATGACGACCCAATCGCCGATGCGGATGTCCTTGCGGTGGATATCCTCTTCGTTGTGAAGCGCGGCATGCTTGATGGTTACACCGCCCACCTGGACCGGCTCCAGAATGGCGTAGGGGTTAAGGCTGCCCGTTCGTCCTACGTTGATGCCGATGTCCAGTAGGCGGGTGGTGCCTTGAACCGCCGGGAATTTGTAGGCGACCGCCCATCTTGGCTCGCGTCCCACGTTTCCTAACTCAACCTGGAAAGGAATGGAGTTGATTTTAACCACAACACCATCAGCCTCATAAGGTAGTGTCTCTTGGCTCTCCACCCACTTTGCGTAGTAAGCCTTCGCCTCAGCGATGGTATGGCACAGGGCGATGTTTGGATTTATTTTGAAGTCCAGAGACTTCAGGTATTGCATAATTTCCCAGTGAGTTTCCGGAACCGCCCTGCCTTCAGTCCAGCCTAACCCGTAGACGAAAATATCCAGCGGACGCTGGGCGGTAATCCTGGGGTCTAGCTGCCTTACTGAGCCGGCGGCGGCGTTCCTGGGATTGGCAAAAAGCGGCAAGCCCTCCTTAGCTCGCTCCTCGTTTAGCTTCTTAAAGCCAGTTTTGGGGAGATAGACCTCGCCCCTGACCTCGAACCGTGGCGGCGCCTCTTTGGGCACGGATAGAGGTATGCTGTTCACAGTTCTAAGATTCTGAGTGATATTTTCACCGCGGTAGCCATCGCCTCGGGTTGCCCCAACATCTAGCAGGCCGTTGACGTAGGTCAGGGCTACCGCCAGGCCATCTATTTTCAGCTCGCAGACGAAGTCGGTCCTGCGGCTACCGAGGAGGTTGGAAGCTCGTCGGTACCAGGCGTCAAGCTCTTCGTCGGAGAAGGCATTAGCTAGGCTTAACAAGGGTTGAGGGTGTTCGACGACGCCGAAAGCTTCAACCGGCGCAGCACCAACGCGCTGAGTGGGCGAGTCAGGAGTGATGAGCTCGGGGTGTGCCTCCTCGAGTTGCTTAAGCTCTCGCATAAACTCATCATACTCGGCGTCGCTGATTTCCGGGCTGTCCAGCACATAGTAACGATAGTTGTGATGGTTAATCAGCTCCCTTAGCTTGTTTATTCCTTGTTTCACGTCGGCCATGTTTCCCGTAACCACCCTATTCATAGTATAGCACGGTAAAAATGCCACCGAAAGATACCCATATGTAGGGACCGATATTCAGGTTGGCTTGTCCCACACCTGTGCTTGTCATTCTGAGCGTAGCGAAGAATCTCATCAAACCCCCGCCACCGAGATTCTTCGGTCGCTTCGTTCCCTCAGAATGACAAAGGAAAGACACCCTCAGAATGACAAAGGAGAAGTTTTCTCAGAATGATGTCGTGCCTATTGCTAACTAAGTGCACCCTATGCCATAATCTTGGCATTACCATTTTTGGAAGCGATATATAGTGAGGATAGTGGACTTCTGATGCCTGAAGAACGTTCAGGCAAATCACGTTTTATGCTGACTACAAGGCGCATCGAGGCGCTGGCCGACGGCATTTTTGCTATTGCCATGACGCTTCTTGTCCTCACCTTGACTCTTCCTGATATGGCGCAGACTAAGCTCAGCCTGAGCCAGTTGCTGGCGGACCAGTGGCCCAAATTCTTTAATTACGCACTCAGTTTTGTGCTTCTGGCAATCTTCTGGATTGTGCATCATCAGCAGTTCCACGTTATACGCCGCACCGATAGGGGACATGTGTGGATTAATATCGGTATTCTCATGTTCGTGGCTCTGATGCCTTTTTCCACAGACGTGGTAGGTAGCTATGGAAACGAGACACTGGCAGAACTTCTATTCAGCGCCAATCTCATGGTATTGGGCCTTCTTTTTTTATTAAATTGGTGGTATGCCTGCAGAAACCATCGGCTTGTTGACCATGACCTGGATAGGGAAACCATTGTCGGAGGCATAAGAAGGAGTTGCGTCACTCCCGTTGTTGCCGCCATATCGATGGTGCTATCCCTTTTCATTCCCCGGTGGGGGCTCATGGTGTATATGTTGATTCCGATTATCCAGTTGCACCCCTGGTTTCGCCATAGCGACTGATGAGCTTGTTGTACCAGCAGCGCCCGGCTGGAGCCGCGTTGTGGTCATTTTTGAAGACTAACACATAGCCCCGGGGACTTTGCTGCTGGATGGCTGGGTTGTTAGCGTTACACAGAACTAATTACTTGATACAATCATGGTCTACCTTGAGATAAGGTCTGCAAACGGCTAAAATTGGGAGTGTTTTTTGAACAGAGTGTGGGTATATACTAGCCTGGAGTGTTGTTAACATGATAGAAACTTTCCTCTGCCCTAATTGTGGAGAGGAGAATCTGATGGGCTACCGGTTTTGCGGAGCTTGCGGAATGAAGCTGGCTGCCGGCATGCAGCAGTCGGAAAAGGCATGCTCAAAATGTGGTGCGCAAAACCAGCCAGATTATAAGTTCTGCGGCAGTTGCGGCGTAGGGTTAGACAATTCCTGTCCTAACTGCGGAGCTGTTGTTCCTGACGACTCGAGATATTGTCCGAATTGTGCCTATCTTTGTGGTGACGGGCGGCATGAAGTGTAGAAGTAACGGCCCTTGACTTCAATTTGACCTCCAGGTTGCCTCTGTTTAGAATTCTATTTGAATCCCTCTGAAAATGAAAACCAAACCACCACTCTGGTACACAGTGCAAGCCATTTTAGGCTGGATACTTGAGGAAGTTATTTTGGTGGCTGCGGTGCTCTGGTTGCTGCCGCAGTTTGATGTAAACCTTCCGCTGTGGGTTCTGGCTATTTTGATGGCAGCTTTAGCCATATATTCCTATATCATGTACTGGGTAGGTAGATCGACCTTCCTCATAAGGCCGAAGGTGGCTGCTGAGACTGTAATCGGCAATGATGGCAAAGTGACTAAACGGCTGGCTCCCGAAGGCTATGTTAAAGTACAGGGTGTGCTGTGGAAGGCAACGTGTGTTGAATCGGAATTAGAGGTCGGCGATGAGGTTGTGGTTGTGGGCATCGAGGGGCTCAGGCTTATCGTCACCCCTAAGGTAATAATGGTTCGGGATAATAAGCCCTCTTGACAAGAAAGAAGATTGTCGTATAATGTAGATAACGATAACTATTACTAACAAGGAAATGAGGAGAACCAAACAGAAGGAAGCTATTCTTGAGGTGTTGAGAGGCACAACCTCTCATCCGACAGCTGACTGGGTATACAACGAGGTGAGGAAGGATATACCCAATATCAGTCTGGGGACGGTATATAGGAATCTCAGGTTGTTATGTCAGAGTGGAGAGATATTGGAGCTCGATCCTTGCGGTGCTTTGAGCCGTTTTGATGCCAGGCGGGATAACCACTACCATTTCAGATGTGAGAAATGTGATCGGGTATTTGATGTGGATTTGCCGGTGGATGGGGAGATAGACAGGAGAGCGGCGCAGAAGACCGGTTTTGAGGTTTCGTCTCACTGGCTTGAGTTTCGTGGAGTATGCAGAAATTGTCAGGAAAGCTGATTTTGTGGGAGGTAGTTCATGCCAAAAGCGGTGATAACATTGGAGGAGCCGCAGGTAACTAAACTGGAGCAGGTAATTATTGACCGTGATGAAAAGGGAGCCTGGGAGCTGTTGGCTGAGATAAGGGCGAGGGTCAGGGCGACTCAGGATACTCGCTGCGGTATAGAGAAGCTGAGGAAAGGATTGCATTGAGGGTTGTGCGGGTAAATTCCCCCTATCTTGACAATGAGCTTGTACTTGCCTATATTTATGGTAGAACCAGCCGTTTCGTTCACTTTTTGCAATGGGGCGTGGGAGATGTGCTCGGCTAAGAACAGGCTAGGTTGCTTTCGGAAAGGAGCGCTTAAGCAGGGCTGTCGGGTAGTTGTGCCCGGCGGCTTTTTAATTTAATGGGGACGGGCGGTGGGCATATTGTGTGCCTCCTGTCGAAAATGAAAGATTCAAGGAGGATGAAATGGCAAAAGAGGTAAAAGTATATTCCACAACTACCTGACCCTGGTGCATTAAAGTCAAGCAGTTGCTGGACGAGAACAAAGTCACTTATAAGGACATTGATGTTGCCGGGGATAAGGTTGCCCGAGATGAAATGCTAAGCAAGACGGGACAATTTGCCGTGCCAGTCATCGACATCGATGGTGAGATAGGTGTCGGCTACGATGAGCAGTGGCTGAAGCAGAAGCTGAATCTTTGAGTTCAGGTGTCATTGCGAGGAGCGTAGCGACGTGGCAATCTCTAGAGATTGCTTCGCCTTCGGTTCGCAATGACAGGGGTTGGTGAAAATGTACGATTTGATGATTATAGGAGGTGGCCCCGCTGGCATGACTGCAGCCGTTTATGCGGCGCGAAAGAAGCTGAATGCCATGTTGCTGAGCAAAGACGTGGGGGGACAGGTCAACTGGACATTAGGGATAGAGAATTACATGGGCTATCAGCTCATCGAAGGCCCGGAGCTCATAAAGAAGTTTGAGGAGCAGGTGAAGCAGTTTCCAATAGGTATGAAAGTCGGGGAGGGTGTCAGCAGTTTATCTCGAATAAGCGGCGGCTTCGAGGCAAAGACCGATGGCGGTGAGATCTATCAGTCTAAGGCAGCTATAATCGTCACCGGTAAGCGCCCCCGCCCCTTGGGCGTACCGGGTGAGGAAAAGCTCAGGGGCAGGGGGGTTACTTACTGTGCTACCTGTGATGGTCCACTGTTTGCTGATATGAAGGTGGCTGTCATCGGAGGCGGGAACTCAGCTTTGGAGGCCGTTGATGATGTGGTCAAAGTTGCCGAGCATGTGTATCTGGTATCACTGACTCAGCTAACTGGCGACCAGATATTAATCGACAAGGTGAAAGGTGCCGGAAACCTGACGATGTTCTTGGAGCATGAAGTGGTGGCGATAACCGGAGAGAACCTTGTTGGCGGGATAAAAATACGGAATCTGAAAACAAAACAGGAGAGGGCGCTTCAGGTTGGGGGTGTCTTTATTGAAATCGGACTTATGCCAAACTCGGACCTGGTAAAGGGTGTAGCTACCCTTAATCGCATCGGGGAAATCGAGGTTAATTGTAACAATGAGACCGATGTTCCCGGCCTTTTTGCTGCCGGAGATGTGACTAATGTCCCTGAAAAACAGATAGTGGTTGCTGCTGGTGAGGGAGCCAAAGCGGCACTTCAAGCCCATCGCTATCTCCAAAGGCTGGGTTGATGAAATTGTTCAAAGATGTTCCTCCGTGTCATTGCGAGCCCTTCGTACCGTGTCATTCTGAGCGCAGCGAAGAATCTAACACGATTTGGGGTAAACTCCGCTTGATAATTCCTTATACATCTAGCACCACCGAGATTCTTCGGTCGCTCCGCTCCCTCAGAATGACAGGGAAGGTGATAGAGATCGCCACGTCGCTTACGCTCCTCGCGATGACAGAACGAGGAACAGGGATTGCGTAGCTTATTCCGAGCATAAGAGCGAGGAATCCCGCTCCTCGCAATGACTACAATGCAATAATCAGGTTGGGAGTGTAATTATGCAGCTAAAAGGAAGTAAAACAGAAGAAAAGTTAGGCAAGGCCTTCGTTAGAGAGCTACATGCCCAGGCTAACTATATATACTTTGCCGAGGCTGCCAGAGAAGCTGGCTTGGAGCAGATAGCTGATATGTTTTTGGCGACGGCTCAGAACGAAGCGGAACATGCTGAGCATGAGTTCAAATTCCTTGGTGGCCTGGGTGATATGGCGGCGAATCTGAAACTGGCTGTTGAGCGTGAGCATGAAGAGGCGACTAAATTATATCCCGAGGCAGCAAAAACGGCAAAGGATGAAGGCTTTGATGAGATTGCCGACTTTTTCCATCGAATGGGAAAAGTTGAGGCGAAGCATGAGAAGAATTTCCATGAGCTGCTGGAAACATTGGACAAGAGCAGGGAATTTAAGGGCAGGACAGTAGGGCATTCAGCGGTTGAGATGGCGCAGCTTATGTTACCGCATCAGACCAATCCAGCCGGATTTGTCCATGGTGGCGAGTTGATGAAGTTGATGGATAACGCTGCCGGTGTGGTAGCTGCCCGTCATAGTCGTGCCAACCCGGTCACTGCTGTGGTCGAAGACATTAATTTCCATAACCCGGTGCGTGTTGGAGACCTGGTGCTGCTTCATGGCAAAATCACTTTTACCAGCCGCTCATCGATGGAAATGCGGATAGAAGTTGAGGCGGAGAACCTTCTAACCGGCAAGCGGCTTCCAGCGCTGACTGCCTGTTATGTTATGGTGGCTGTTGACCTTCAGGGAAAATCTGTAGAGGTGCCTCCTCTTATCGTCATTACCGAGGAGGAGGAGCGTCTTTTTGATGAAGGCTTGACCAGATATCAGGCGCGAAAGGCGAAATCCGCGAAGTAGGAGGAGATGTGACAACAGGGAATGAAAAGAAGCCTGAAAGAAGAGTCTATCTAGATTATATCGCTACCACCCCGGTATTACCGGAGGTGCTGGAGGCGATGCTCCCGTATTTCAGCGATGTCTACGGCAATCCTCAATCGTTTCACTCCTGGGGTGATGAACCCGGAGAGGCAATTGAAAAAGCTCGGGAACAGGTTGCTAGCCTCGTTGATGGCAGTCCGGACGAAATAGTTTTTACTTCGACTGGCAGCGAAGCTAATAATCTGGCAGTCAAAGGGCTGGCTCAGGGGCAGATTGGGAAGGGGAAACATATAATCGTCTCGGCAATCGAGCATTTTTCTGTGCTTAATGCCGCCCGAACTTTGGAGAAGGCTGGCTTTGAGCTTACTGTGGTGCCGGTGGGTAAATACGGGCTGGTTGACCCTGATGAGGTAGCCAGAAATATCAGGGAGGACACAATATTGGTGTCCGTTATGCATGCCAACGGAGAGGTAGGCACAATCCAGCCTATCGCTGAGATAAGTAAGAGAGTTAAAGAAGCTGGGGTACTCTTCCACACCGATGCTGTGGCCAGTACGGGCAATGTACCAGTGAATTTGAATGAGCTGGGCGTAGATGCCTTGAGCCTGGCGGCGAATCAGTTCTATGGCCCCAAAGGAGCAGCTGCTCTATGGGTGCGCAAAAGAACTCGTCTTATTCCATTGATGGATGGTGGTGTTCAGGAGGGTGGGCGGAGACCGGGCACGGAAAATGTGCCGGCTATTGTCGGTTTAGGTAAAGCTGCTGAGTTAGCCATTAGAGATATGCCATCGCGGATGACAAAGCTTTCCCAGCTAAGAGACAGGTTAATTAACGGCTTGCTGACTGCAGTCGACCATACCATTCTTACCGGTCACCCTACTCAGCGGCTTCCTCACCATGCCAGCTTTTGCGTTGAATTTATTGAAGGTGAAGCCATGCTGCTGCTGCTCAATAGCCAGGGTATCGCTGCTTCCAGCGGCTCGGCCTGTACTTCACGAGCCCTGAAAGCCTCTCATGTCCTTATTGCCATGGGTCTCCCGCATGAAATTGCCCAGGGCTCTTTGCTTTTTAGCTTGGGTATAGGCAATAATGAAGGTGATATAGATTATGTGGTAGAGAAAATGCCGCCCATTGTTGACAGGCTGCGGCAAATGTCTCCGTTATATGCCAAATTCATTAAAGAAAAGAGGGGGTGAAGTAATATGCCGATGTACAGTGGAAAGGTGATGGACCATTTTATGAACCCTCGCAATGTCGGCGAGATTAAAGATGCCGATGGCATTGGTGAAGTGGGCAACCCGGTCTGCGGGGATATGATGACGTTTTTTATCAAGGTGAAGGATAACCGTCTTGAAGATGTCAAATTTCAGACCTTTGGTTGTGGGGCTGCGGTTGCCGTTTCCAGCATGACCAGCGAGATGGCAAAAGGCAAGACGCTGGAGGAGGCTGTGAAAATCACACCCAGCCTGGTCGCTCAAGAATTGGAAGGCCTGCCCAAGAACAAATATCATTGCTCTAATTTGGGGGCTCAGGCTTTGCAAAAAGCAATTCGTGATTATGCCCAAAAGAAGGGAATCACAATCGAAGGCTTAGAAGAAGAGAAAGGAGAAGGTGATGAAGAAGGAGAATAATGTGAAGAAAGCTGCAGCTAACAAAGAGAAGAGATGTCTTTGTCCTTACTGTGAAGAGCTGGTTATCGCTAGCTGTCCCTTCTGTGAGGCTTGTGGAGCAGTTCTCAGCTATTGTGTTAGTTGCCAGATAATGGTGCCGGATAAAGAAGCAACTAAATGCCCTGAATGCGGCGCGTTGTTGAGACGGGGAAGAAAAGAAAAATAAATTCTCTCGCCTAGGAAAAACAGATGAAAGCAGACGAGACTTTAGATTGTGTCGGACTTTATTGCCCAATGCCTATTGTCCATACCGCCAAAAAGATGAAGGAGTTAGAACCTGGGCAGGTGTTGGAAGTTTTAGCCGATGATCCGGGTATAAAGCAGGATATGCCTAGCTGGTGTAAGACGACAGGCAATGAATTCTTGGGTATAGAGGAAGATAAGGGGGTATATAAGGTCTTTGTGAGAAAATCAGGATAGTGAGGGTAATATGGAAGACGAGTATGCCAAGACTTTAGAAGCAATTCAAATTGCTATTCAGATGGAGATCGATGGTAAGGAATACTACCAGAAAGCCGGCCGAGAAAGTGGTAACAAGGTGGGCAGAGAGCTTTTTGAGTGGCTGGCGGCTGAGGAGGATAAGCACCGGCAGAGATTTGAAGACATATATAACACTATAAAAGAGCAAAAATCTTGGCCTGAGGTTAGCATTCAGCCTCGGAAAGGTGACATACTTAAGACCTTATTCTCCGAGGCGATGAGGGCAGCCGACCCTAATGTGAAGGCAGCCAGCACTGAACTTGATACTATAGCTAAAGCTATGGAAATGGAGAACAAGACTGAGAAATTCTACAGCAGCCAGGGTGAGGAAGCCGTCTACGATGCCGAGAGAAAACTCTATACTTCACTGGCTGCTGAAGAGAGAGGTCACTATCTGGCTTTAGTTGACTATCGTGAGTACATTGTTGACCCGGCGGGGTGGTTTCGAAAAACTGAACATCATTCCCTGGATGGTGGTTAAGGTGTTTATGTAATGAGACCGTTTGAAAACGCGATCACAAAGAAGGAAGCCTTGTAATTTAGGTTGACAGGGGGTTAATCATGAACCTAAAGGCGCTCCATGGATTGGGTTATGGCCTGTATGTGGTGTGTTCAAAAAAGGGTAACAAGCTCAACGGCCAGATTGCCAACACGGTCTTTCAGGTTTGTGCTGAGCCACCTATTATCGCTGTGGCTCTCAATAAGCAGAATCTGACTAACGAGTTTGTCTCTACAAGTAAAGTGTTTACAGTCTCAATTCTGTCGCAGGATACGCCTTTGAGTTTCATTGGTGGCTTTGGCTTCAGGTCAGGCAGGGATGTAGATAAACTCAAAGGCATTAATTATAAGCTGGGCGAAACCGGGGCGCCGATAGTGCTTGACAATACCCTGGCTTATCTTGAGGCTAAGGTGATTAATCAAGTAGAGGTCGGCACTCATACCATCTTTATAGGAGAAATTGTAGCCGCGGATGCCCTCAAAGAAGGGGAGCCGATGACCTACGCTTATTATCATCAGGTCAAGAGAGGCAGCACTCCGAAAACAGCTCCAGTCTACATTGAAGAGAAAAAGGAGGCAGCACCGAAAACGGCGAAATACAAGTGCACGGTTTGTGGTTATATTTATGACCCTGAGCTGGGCGACCCCGATGGGGGAATAAAACCAGGCACACCTTTCGAAAAGCTACCGGATGACTGGGTGTGTCCTGTCTGCGGTGCCGGCAAAGACCAGTTTGAGAAAGAGGAGGGATAAAAAGCAATGATAGAAAACCTTAACAAAGAACAGTTAGCGGCAATATTAGAGGCATTACCTGTAGAGCTTTCCTTCGTTGATGAGAACGATTTAGTCAGGTTTTGGAATAAGCATGAAACGAGGATATTCAAACGGCCGGTTTCAGTGGTTGGAAAATCGGTTCAGAATTGTCATCCAAAGCAAAGTGTGGATAAAGTAAACCAGCTATTGTCCGACTTTAAGAGTGGCAAAAGAGATTCGGCTGAATTCTGGATAGATCTCAAGGGGAGAAAGGTATACATAAGATATTTTGCCGTGCGGGACAAGACAGGCAGATATCTAGGAACATTGGAAGTTACTCAGGATATAACTGAGATAAAGAAGATCGAGGGCGAGAGGAGACTGCTGGAATATTGAAGGAGGGGTAAGGTGAAACCGAGGGAGATACGGCGTGAAATCTACTGTGTAGGGGCTGTTGACTGGGACAGGCGGCTTTTCGATTCGCTTATACCGCGAGGGGAAGACGAGATTGCTTCGGGGCTTGTGCCCCTCGCAATGACGCCGAATAATCGGGGAATAATCAAAGGCACGGAGGTATGAAATGAAGGAAAGCTTCAGGGCGACACTTAAGGTAAACGAAAAAGCAATGGAGACGAACCCTTTCGTCGAGGAGTTCTTGGCTCGAACCACGGTGGGTGCGGTTTCTTCATTGAAAGGGACAGAAGAAATAAAGAACCTGAAAATTCACCAGAAAAAGGGTAATGTGGAGATCACCGTTAATGGCAAAGAGATTCCAGTTACTCCGTTTCCAAACGACATTATTTCCAATATGCTAGTCGGCATGGTTTCCTTGCTGAGAGATGTAGACGATATAGACAGCATAGACATCAGCGTTGAAGTAGGATGAAACCCTGTGTCAGTTGGCAAGATTAATTCAAGCAGGGATTGGAAGTATGGAGCGTATCGAAAAACGACTTGAAGCACAGGTTGCAAGACTGGCTGAGCTGGTGGACTATCAGGATGGTTCTATAGTCAGCCGCGAGATAATAAGCAAGAAGACCGGGACAGTAACTTTATTTGCCTTTGATGAGGGGCAGGGACTGAGTGAACACACAGCACCATTTGATGCCTTAGTTCATGTCTTTGATGGCGAAGCGGAAATCATCATCTCTGGAAGACCTTTTCGGGTGAAACAAGGCGAGATGGTTATAATGCCGGCCAATCAGCCACATGCCCTGAAGGCAATTAAAAAGTTCAAGATGATGTTGACGATGATAAAAGCTTAATGTGTGGTAGGTGCTTTGCTGTGGTTGAGAAATCGAAATCCAGGAAACCTGAGAAGGCGCGCATCCATGTAACGGGTATGACCTGCACTACCTGTGCCGCTACTATTGAGAAAGGGCTTGCGCAGACTCCAGGCGTGGAAAAAGCCGATGTCAGCTTTGCTTCAGAGAAGGCGTCTGTAGAGTATGACTCCTCTAAGGTTGACCTCGCCAAGATTGCGAAAACCATCTCAGGATTGGGTTACAGGGTAGCGACCAAGAAGTCCATATTCCCGGTGAGTGGAATGACCTGTGCATCTTGTGTCGCCCGTGTGGAGGAAGCTCTTTCCAGTGTGCCCGGGGTTATTTCAGCCAATGTTAACCTGGCTTCTGAGAAAGCCACGGTTGAGTATGTGGAGGGCACTGATGCGGCTGAGATGCGACGGGCGGTTGAAGAGGCCGGTTATGGATTGGGGTCAGAAGCAACGACGCTGGAAGATGTCACCACGGCTTCTCAACGAGAGATAAGGGGTTTAAGGAACAGGTTTATCTTCGCCCTTGTCCTTGCTGTGGTGATAATGGTGCTCAGCATGGTGCCTGATTTCCCCTGGAAACCTTATCTGCTCTGGGCATTGGCTACGCCGGTACAGTTCTGGACGGGGTGGTGGTTCTACAAAGGGATGTGGGGAGCGCTGAAGCACAAGACCGCCGATATGAATACGCTCATCGCTGTAGGCACTTCGGCGGCTTATTTCTACAGTATGGTGGTGGTGCTGGCTCCCAGCCTGTTCGCCGCTGCCGGCATAGAGCTTGGCCTATATTTTGATACATCTTCCATGATTATAGCCCTGATTCTCTTGGGTCGGTTTCTGGAATCTAGAGCTAAAGGGCAAACTTCGGAGGCGATAAAGAAACTCATTGGCCTCAAGCCAAAGGTAGCCACTGTTATCCGCGATGGCAAAGAAATTGAGATCTCTGTGGAGGATGTGCAGATTGGCGACCTTATACTGGTGCGGCCGGGTGAGCGGTTACCAGTGGATGGCATTGTCCGCCTGGGTTATTCCAGCATAGATGAGTCTATGATAACCGGAGAGAGCATCCCGGTAGATAAGAAGGTTGATGATGCGGTCATCGGCGGTACTATCAACAGAATGGGTAGTTTTCAATTCGAGGCAACGAGGGTGGGCAAGGATACCACACTGGCTCG
>JADHXB010000037.1 GCA_016783155.1 Dehalococcoidia bacterium | reverse complement strand
GAGATATGCCTCGGATTCTTGGTTTTGTCAACAATATCTGCCAAAAGCTCGATTAAGCCAAATTCGCCTAGCTCTGAGACCTTCATTGATGCGATTATAGCACAAGCTTATATTTTGGCCTAAACTTTAATCGTTTTTATTTATGAGGCTTAAAAAGTCTTGTGCATAGCAAATACAAGTTATATAATGCGATTAAATAGGCAAGGAGGTGAGTGATATGCAGCAGACGGTCAGATGTTCTTTCTGTGGTACGGAAAACCCAGCAGGACAAGAGACTTGCGGGCAGTGCGGAACGCCGTTGGTTGTTGAGGTACCACAGCAACCGAAGATTAAGTGTCCTAACTGTGGTTCGCAAAACCTCGGCGGGCAGCAGTTCTGTGGAACTTGTGGGGCGAAATTGGTTGCCGTGGCTCAGGAGGTGGTGACTACCCCGACTAAGGAGGTGCCGCCAGCTCCCACTCGGCAAGTGCCGCAAGCCCCGGCTCAACAGGTGGCTGCAGCCCCGGTTCAGCAAGTGCCTGCAGCCCCGGTTCAGCAGGTGACGGCAGCCCCGGTTCAGCAGGTGCCTGCCAGGGTTGTGAATCCTGTTGCCCTTAGCCAGAAGGTCGAAGTCAAGCCTACCTGGGGGCTGGCCTGGGGTCTGTGGTGGCGCATGGTGGTACTTGGGTTCTTAATTGGCGGCCTAATCTATTTGGTTTTTTTGATGGTGATGGTTCTCGCTTTTAATGCTCAGCTTCCTTTTGGGGCATAAAGCGGTAGAGGGGTTTTTGACAGTATATGCAACAAATGGTTAAATGCCCCAGTTGTGGCACGGAGTGTGCTGGTTTGCAGTTTTGTACCGCTTGTGGAACAAGATTGCCAGCCGCTAGCAAACAGCAGGTTTGGGAACCGCAGCCAGCGCCGAGTGCCAGTCCGATGGCGAGAGAAGCTGCGCCGTCTCGGAAATATGGGGCTCTAAGGGCGGTTGCCACCATTTATAAGATTATCGGTTGGGTGGTGATGGTTGGTGGTACCCTTTTTTCGATTGCTCTAGCTGTAATAGGGGCTCAGGGCGCGGGAGAATTTAGTGAGTTCATCCCCTGGGGTACCGGTCTCGGGATTGTGGGCATAGCGGTTGTGGGTGTCGTAGTTTCGATTTTAGGTGGCTTGTTTCTGGTAGCCTTTGCTGACCTTTGTTATGTGCTTATGGATGTAGAAAGGAATACCGGGGCAAAAGAATAAGCTCACACTATTTGCCAGTCTATGTATCCCTGCTTGATGATATCCAGATAGTCTGATGAAGGTGGTGCCTCTTGTGATTGCTCCATCTTGATATAGGTGATTGCTTCTATCGGTTCGTTGGTTTCTGTCCACACAGTTACTTTTCGCCGGTCGTAAACAGTAGGATAACCCTCATACCCATCCAGCCGCTTCAAGTCCCTTTCGGATATCTCATAGACAGCCCCGATAACCTTTTCTCCCCTGTGTGGCGATATGCTAGCAACTCCACCTTGCCGTCCTGGTCGTGCGGTGAAGGTTAGTTTGAAATTAGGCAAGGTGGCGATGAACCTGGGTTTGCTGTCCGGAGCGCGCTCCGCCATCTGATTCCGCTTCAGATTGGAGGCATAAGCAAAATAATATATCATGTTCCTGCTTTAATTGTCAGTCATGTTTTGCCTTTACCATTTTACCTCTTCTCATTTCTTTTATCGACAGTACAAGTTCAAATTTGTTAAAATCTGTAGATATGGCGAGAGAGAAAAAGACAATATATCTGGTGCCTCATTCCCATTATGATGTAGTTTGGGCTTTTAACAAAGAGGACTATTATCATATCAACGAAATTATTTTGAAGAATACCGTTGAAATGATAAAGAATTCCGACTTTAGATTTTTGATTGAGCAAACATATCTTCTGGAAATGATAGAAAAGAGGAATCCCAGCCTTTTTTCAGATATCAAGGAGGCTGTTGCTAGGCACAAAATCGAGATAGCAGATGGTCAGTATGTAATGCCGGACCAGATGATGCCCCTCGGCGAGCTATTAGTTAGAGAAATCCTCTTGGGTAAGAATTATTGCAAACAAAAATTTGGTGTAGATGTGCCGGTCGCCTGGGCTGCTGACGGTTTCGGGCTTAATGCTCAAATGCCTCAGCTGTACAGGAAATCAGGATATAGATGGCTCGCTTTTCGGAGAGGTCTGCCGAAAAGTATCGGCTATCGCGTGAGCGAGTTTGTTTGGGTAGGTCTCGATGGCTCAAAAATTCTTAGCCATTGGATGCCGTTGGGCTATCGTGCCGGGCTGGAAATTGATAAATGGGAAGAGAGTTATCAAACATTATCAGACTTTGCCACAACATCCAGCGTACTCATGCCCTGTGGAAGCGGTGGCGTTCCTCCGCAGATTGAAACGCCAGATAAGGTTAAACAGTGGAATACTGAACATGATGATTCAAATATGATAATCTCAGTACCCAGTGAATTCTTTAAGAACCTGGAAAAGGAAGCGGTTGAGTTATCAGAATATCGTGGTGAACTCTACAGTCCGGAATTAGAGAATGTTTTTCCTGACGTTGTCTCAAGCCGCATGGGGCTTAAGCTGGCTTTTAAGGATTGTGAGAACGCATTAATCACGGCTGAAAAGATAGCGACATTAGCCTGGATTTATGGAAGGCCCTATCCTGTTGACGTTCTTTCGCAAGTGTGGAGGGAGATGCTTTTTTTGGTCAACCACGATGTAATTTCATGCTGTGGTATCGACGAAATCTATGACGAAGCTTGGGAATACATCTCTGACATAAAAGAAAAGGCAAACAGGCTTATGGAGGATTGCGCACACTACCTATCGAAAGGCAGTCGGCGGGGAAATAGTATTTCGGTTTTTAATCCGAACAACTGGGAGATTACTGATTGGGTAGAGGTAGAAGTAGAATTACCACCTGAATGGAATGAAGATATTGGCATAGCCTCAAATGGAGACGAGATTCCTTCCGAGGTACTCGAATTCGAGCGTAAGGATGATGGCGGAGGAAGTAAAGCCAGGCTTGGCTTTGTTGCTACCGTTCCACCGATGGGCTGCCGCCTTTACCAACTAGTAAGAAGGAACAGCAGCTTCGATTCCGGTATAGAAGTTCACGGAAACGAGGTCATAAACAAATTTTTCAAACTTTCTGTAGACAGCAAAACCGGAATCGTGAGTGTGTTCAGCAAAGACGGTAGAAAGCTACTCGAGGGTAACGAATTAGTCATAGACCAGGAAATCGGTGACCTCTATTTTCACAAAAGTCAATTTGATGAACCGATTGGCTCTGAAAGCGGCAAAGGCATACATTTTAGTACCTTCATGCCGGAAGAACTTAAGATAGAAAAAGGGCCTGTAAGGACGGTAATTACATTCCGAGACTCCTTCTATTGCTTGCAATGGCCATACTATCTGACTAAGAAATTCGGCTCAATCCTTCAGAGACACAAGACACTGGATATCTGCAAGCAAATCATGGTTTATAATGACATACCTCGAATCGGTTTCCACACCACAATCCGTTCGGCACAATCGCACATAAGGATTCGAGTGAGATTTGACACCTGTATGGTAGTGCCCAACTATACTAGGCAAACCCAGTTCGGCGTAATTGACTTGCCTTTAACTAAGACCCTGGAGGAAAGTGTCAGGTTTCCGTCGCTTAATTGGTTCAACTGCCAGGAGGGAAGACATGGCCTCGCTTTTTTCAACCGGGGAGTGCCCATAAACGAGATTAAGGCAGGGAATATCTATTGCACTCTGCTGAGAAGTGTCTCTGTCTTGTCAACGGATGGCGAAAGCGGACCATTGATACCAACGCCAAAAGCAATGGAATTGGGGGAACATACCTACACATACGCAGTTTTCCCCCATTCTGGTGATTGGAAAAAAGCAGAGATACATCGGCATGGTCACCAGTTTAACCACCGTCTTTTTGCGCTACAAACGGATAGTACAGCTTTGACTTGTGAGTTTGATAGCTTTATACTTGAACCGGATAATCTCATTATTTCCGCCATAAAGAAAGCGGAAAATTATGATGCAGTTATCTTGAGATTCTTTGAGACAAGAGGCGAGAAATGTCATGCAACTTTGCAGATGCCGCCTCGGATTAAATCTGCCAGCTGTGTGAATTTACTGGAGGAGGAAGAAACAAATTTGGCTATCGAAGGTGGGATGCTAGAAATGGATGTTTCCCCCTTTGAGATAGTTACACTGAAATTGTCGGTGGATGCGAGGTAACTACAGGTTTCCAAGAGATGCCATTACGGCAGTAGCAATCATGCCCAATGGGCATCAAACTTACGCTGAGAGAATGCTATGCGAATAGAACGTCCCAGATATACTGAACGTTTCGGAGCAGTAAGGATTAACGAAGTGCAGAAAGTTCTGGAGCTCGACTCCGGCCGGGCTAAAGAGATGGCACCCTATGAAGACATTGCAGTGAAGAAAGTTGAAGAGGACGCCATCAAAAATTTCGAAGAAAAAATGCTCATAGTCATTCCCACCAAAGATGAGAAGTTGAAACTTCTGGAAGGAGTTATAAGCGGCATCCCTCACGAATGCCCGATATTGGTTATCTCAAATAGCCAGAGAAAGAGAATCGATAGATTCAGGATGGAGAAAGATACGCTAAATCAATATTGCCACTTCACGCGGCGTCAGGCGTATTTGATTCATCAGAAGGACCCTGTCCTTGCTCGGGCGCTGGGAGAGTCCGGTTATGACTACATACTTGACAAAGATGGATTGGTTAGAGATGGCAAAGCTGAGGGCATGATTGCAGCCATTTTTATAGCGATGGTGTTGAAAAAAGACTATATAGGTTTTATTGATGCTGATAATTTTTCGCCAGGAGCGGTGTGGGAATATGTAAAGTGCTATGCATCCGGTTTCTATATGGCTCGCTCTCCTTACGCTATGGTCAGGATTGTGTGGCGGTACAAGCCTAAGATATCTGAAGGAATCTATTTTAGAAAATGGGGACGTGTTTCTGAAGTAACGAATAGATGTATGAATTCTCTGATATCGGTGACGACGGGGTTTGAAACAGACATAATAAAGACGAGTAACGCTGGGGAGCATGCCATGAGTTTGAAATTAGCCGGATTACTTTCGTATGCTTCAAGATTTGCTGTGGAACCACAAGAATTAATATCTATTTTTGAGGGTTTTGGTGGGGTTTTGCCGATGGCTTGCAAGAGTGCAGCCAAGCACGGAGTTGAAGTATTTCAAATAGAGACACGAAGTCCTCACATACATGAAGACAGGGGATCCGAGCATCTACAGGACATGTTGTTACCGGGACTCGCGACTATTTACCATTCCCCACTGTGTGAAAAAGAAACTAAAGAAAAAGTACTGACTGAACTCTTGCAGCAAAAGGCTATCGGATCCGGCGAGGAACCGCCGGTACCGTGGATTAGCCCACCACCCAAGAATATAGATATACAAAAATTCACAAAAGCTATTGGTGAACATCTGGAATCGTCCTCGGCGCTTGAGGATAAATAGGAAAAGGCGATGAAATCGGCTGTAGCCATTGGTAGCCAGATAGTAAAATTGTAACCACTGGCCTGCGACATGTCTACGGCAATTGTATATCACGAAACTGCTCTTACCGAGGCATCTGTTTTGGTATCTCGAGAAATTTGCTCGTGCGGCTTTGCTTTAATCGCAAACTGTGACTCTGACCTCATCTGGACCTGCTCAGGTGTCTGCATGCCACAGACTGGATTGTCGTGAAGTCAATAGCTCCTAATGGAGGCAGCGCTATACTTTCGAATGTCTGCTGAGGATCAAAAGGTATCATGGAGAAACAACATCAGTCTGAACTCGTTATTTTCACTGACTTAGATGGTACGCTGCTTGACCGGGTCACTTATTCCTACAATAAGGCTATAACTTCCGTGAAGCACTTACTACAGAAGGAGATACCAGTCATTTTTTGCTCATCTAAGACAAGAGCAGAGCAAGAAGTATATAGACGTGAATTGGGCTTTTTCCATCCTTTTATAGTGGAAAATGGAGGTGCCATATTCATTCCTGAAGGCTATTTCCAATTCAAATTCGACTATAACAGAATTCAAGATGGCTATCAGATGATCGAATTGGGGATTGCTTACAGTGAGATAAGGCGAATTCTTGAGCAGATAAGGTCTGACGTCAAGGTTGATTTTAGAGGTTTTGGTGATATGAGTGACCGTGAGGTAGCAGCTGACACGGGTTTGGACCTCGAAGCTGCCAGGCGGGCCAAGGAGAGGGAATATGCTGAGACCCTTAAGCTTGAAGGAACCCCCGATGAGGTTAGCAGGACGTTAGGCGCAATAAAAGAAGCTGGCCTTAACTATGTCTTTGGTGGCCGCTATTACAGTATTATGGGACCCAACGATAAGGGCAGAGCGACAAAAATCCTTATTAATCTGTTTCAGAGAAAGTTAGGACACTTAAAGACAGTGGGTATCGGCGATAGTCCAAACGATTTACCTATGCTCTTGGCAGTGGATATCCCTGTTCTGGTTCAAGGACCTGAAGGAGGCTGGGAGGAAGCGGATATACCTCATCTCCGCCGTGTAGAAGGAATAGGTCCAGAGGCTTGGGCAAGAGCGGTCGAAGAAATAATACTGGTGCATGATATTTAAGGGAATATGTATTACCCCAATTGTAGCAGTCTAATCTGGTTCGGTTAGGCAGTCAGCCGAGCAGGATATTGGTCTGAAGCTGATCTAATATCAATTACGACTGAGCGTTAGGCGCAGGTTATTTAACAAATCGGCTTTCGGATGGTATAGTTAGGTGCTATGCGTTATGCAATCCTCGGCGATATTCACGGCAATTTAGCTGCTTTCGAGGCAGTGCTTCGCCATGCTGGTGACAGAGGGGGTTTTGATAAGATATGGTGTCTTGGTGATGTGGTGGGCTACGGCCCTGACCCTCACGAGTGCATTGAGCGTTTGCTGCAATTTGAGCATGTATGTGTCGCTGGCAACCATGATTTGGCAGCGATAGGCAAGATGGATACCGCTGAATTTAATCCCGTGGCAGCTCTAGCCTGTCATTGGACAGCACAGCAGTTAGCTGCTGAAGACATAGATTACATACAAAGCTTACCTCTTAGCCTTTGTCAGGACGTTTTTACGCTGGTTCATGGCAGCCCCCGGGAGCCTATTTGGGAATACCTGCTGTCGATTGAGGCAGCGCAGGATAACTTTGCCCATTTTGAAACAAATTACTGCCTTGTGGGGCATTCCCACGTTCCACTCATCTTTGAACTTACTGGCAATAGGGCAGCCTACAGGATGTTTCAAGAAGGAACTAACTTGAAGTTGGGGAAAAAACGCTTGATCATTAATCCTGGGGGTGTGGGACAACCTCGGGATGGTGACCCTCGGGCGAGCTATGTCCTTTATGATACTGAGGCTCGGACTGTCTATCATTACCGAGTTGAATATGATATTCCAGCTACGCAGAAAAAGATGGCAGAGCAGGGATTGCCCATGCCGCTTATTAGGCGATTGAGCGTGGGCTGGTAGATACTCCACAAAATCGCAGATTTGGCGGGCGAAACATCTTGAAAAATTCATTCCTCCGTAGTAGTATTTGGTTGGGCCGTGCTAGACGGGGAACTAGCGGTGCCCTGTACCCGAGATCCGCTATAGCGGGGTTGAATTCCGGCTCGAGGTTTTTGTCTTTTAGGACTGCCGTGGTAAAGCGGCGTTGAGGGCTGGGTCTTGCGCGGCGGAGAGCTATGAACCCCGTCAGGTCCGGAAGGAAGCAGCGGTAAATCGTTATCTCCGGGTGTCGCAAGGCTACCTGGTCGGAGCTGGCTAACTGGGGTAAGCTGGAAGACGGAATCGACAGTCGGTGCACGGCCCATGTTGAGAAAATGTTTCCTAACCTGTCACTCTGAGCGAAGCGAAGAGTCTGAGGGGATTCTTCGGTCGCGGAGTTTATCCTGAGTGAGATTCTTCAGTCGCTCTGCTCCTTCAGAATGACAGAGAGTGAAGGGCTCCCTCAGAATGACAGGGTAGGTGGCAACTGTGCTCATATTGAGAAATTTGAAGTAGGAAATTCAAAGATGGATTTGAATCTGGCTGGCAAAACGGTTATTGTCACTGGCGGCGGCTCGAATATCGGTCGCGGTATAGCCTTAGCTTTTGCCAGGGAAGGTTCTAATGTGGTGATTGCAGATATAGACGAATTTCAGGGGCAGAAGGTGGCTAAGAAGTCCAATACTTTGGGTGGCAAGGCTATAGCTATCAAAACTGACGTTACAAATGTGAGTTCGGTAGCTGCTATGGTTGAGGAGGCGCTGGCAAAGTTCGGGAATATAGATATTTTGGTTAACAACGTCGGCTGGGGTATGAGAGGGCTATTTATTGAGAAGCCACGGGTGGAATGGGAGAAAGAAGTAAACATCAATTTTTGGGGTGTCATAAACTGTACTAGAGCGGTCCTGGGCCATATGCTAGAGCGGAAACATGGGAAAATCATCAGCATCAGCTCTGATGCTGGCAGGATGGGCGAACACAGGGAGGCTGTGTATGCCGGGTGTAAAGGTGGTGTTATCGCTATGTCCAAATCTCTGGCTCGGGAATTAGGTCGCTATGGCATAAATGTCAATGTCGTTTGCCCTGGACTTACAATACCTGCAGACCCGGAATACGCCGGCGAATTAAGTATGTGGAAAGGTGAGTTGGCGGTGGAGGTATCTGCGCCGGAAACCCAGGAGAAAGCAGCTAAAGCATATCCGTTACGCCGGCTGGGGAAACCGGAAGATGTTGCCAACGTCGTTGTCTTTCTGGCTTCAGATGCAGCGAGCTTCATAACCGGACAGACCATCAGCGTCAGTGGCGGCTACACTATGATGTAATAAAGCGGCCCTGAAAGGTCGCAGCTACATTGAAAAGGTTGTCGATGTTTACTCTCACATCAGGAGATTTAAAGGCTTTAAGTGCCTAACGAAACGATTTTCCCCTCAGTTCAGGTCAAGCGACTGCTTCGCCAGTCTGGTCTCAGGGCGAGGAAGAGCCTGGGGCAGCATTTCCTTGCAGATGCATCAGTTCTACAGACCATAGTTGAAGCTGCTGAGCTTTCTCCGGCAGATACTGTCATTGAAGTTGGTCCTGGCTTGGGAATTTTAACTGCCGAGTTAGTTAAGCGAGCCGGTCATGTTGTTGCCGTGGAACTTGACACAAAGCTGGCTTCGCTGTTAAAGCGACGGTTAGCTTCACCGCCTAATTTACGTGTAATTAATGCTGATATACTTAAGGTTAGTCCGTCAGAGCTATTAGAAGGAACAAGCCATTACAAGGTGGTTGCCAATCTACCCTATTATATTACTTCGCCGACATTGCGCCATTTCATGGAAGCCTCGCCGAAACCATCTTTGATGGTAGTTATGGTGCAGAAGGAGGTTGGCGAGGCTATCGTTGCCGAGCCGGGCAAGATGTCTCTATTGGCGGTTAGTCTTCAGGCGTACAGTAAGCCAAGGATTATCTCGCATGTGCCAGCTCAATGCTTCTATCCCCAGCCGAAAGTGGATTCGGTTATTGTGCGCTTTGACCTGTTGTCGGAGCCTGCGGTTAAAGTGGCTGATATGGATGGCTTCTTTGACTTGGTCAGAGCCGGATTCAGCTCACCTCGGAAGCAACTGCACAACTCGCTAGCTCATAGCTTGGGAATGAAACCGGCTGAAATTACCTTATTGCTGAAGGGGGCGAACATAGACTCTAAGCGCCGGGCTGAAACGCTTAGCCTGGAAGAGTGGGCGAGGTTGTATGAGGTTTGGCAAACCGCAAAGAAGTCTTAAAGTGCTATGCTGAAGGTAACGTTTGGTAACTTTCGGCTGTCATTGCGAGCCGAAGGCGAAGCAATCTCGAGATTGCCACGTCGCTGCGCTCCTCGCAATGACGAGCAAAGGAGTTGTTCAACAATCTCATGCTGAAGTACTTGGCACCGGCGAAGATTAATCTTGTCCTCGAAGTTCTGGCTAAGCGTGATGATGGCTACCACGAGATTCGCAGTCTGGTCCAGACAATTAGTCTGTGTGATGTCCTTTCGTTTGAGCTAGCTGATAAGACTTCATTTGAATGCACTGAGCCAACTTTGCAGACTTCGGATAACCTGGTGGTTCAGGCTGCTGAATTGCTCAGAAAGGTTGGCGGCTACAATAAAGGGGCGAAGATTAAACTTGAGAAGCGAATACCCTGGGATGCTGGTTTAGGTGGTGGCAGTAGCGATGCGGCCACGACTTTGTCAGCTCTCAACGGGCTCTGGAAGCTAAAGCTGACGACTTCGGATTTGGTTGAGCTGGCAGCCAGGCTCGGGTCAGACGTGCCCTTTTTTATTCATGGAGGCACAGTCTTAATAGAGGACAGAGGCGAAAAGGTAACCCCTCTGGCAACTTCGATGCAAAGTTGGTTTGTCCTGCTTTTGCCGCCGATGCCCAGAATACCCGGCAAAACACAGCAACTTTATTCCCGTTTGGATGCCCGCTATTTTACCGAAGGGCATTTTGCTGACAAAGCATCAAGAACCTGGTCTCAGGATAGGCAGCTCTCTCCATCCTTGTTGTTCAATGTTTTTGACAAGGTGGCCTTTGATGCTTTTCCCGGGCTGGAAGGTTATTGGAGGCGTTTTGAGGAAGCAGGTGGCATGAACATTCACTTAGTTGGCTCAGGTTCAGCCCTGTTTGCTCCCGTGGATAGTGAGACTAAGGCTGATGAAGTATATCAACGACTTTGCCAGCAGGGGCTTGAAGCCTATTCTGTGTCTACAGTTGTGCCGCAGGTTGTTTAGCCTGATTGCCTTTGGCGCCAGCTATGGACAAAATTTTCCTCTTCTTTTCGTGTCCTGATTTCTCCGTTGAGCCGTGCCTTGTGTAGGGCGCTTAAAATCTCTCCAATCTGAAGCCCGGGGGTAATTCCCATTCTCTTCAAGTCTTCCCCGCTCAGCAGTGTCTTTACATAACGTAATTTTGTCAGGTACAGTTGCAGGTGCTGGCTCGCTATTGCTGATTCTGATGCCAGAGTATTGGCATGAATTGCTGTTGTTGTATAGCTGTGAAGCGACTGGTAAATATCACTGGGCTTTAGCTGGAGGTTGGCTAAGCCGTGAAGCTGGGATTTGAGCTGCAACGTGTGGCGCATGGCTTGGGTTGAATTTTTGGGAAAGTTAAGGCGTGAGATGAACCTCTCGTTTTCCTTATCGGTTAGATTGTAGATGAGCAGGCACAGGTAGAGGGTTGAAAGTGAGGCTCGTATATCAGCCTTTCGAGCTTGTTCAAATTTCTGGCTGAGCCAGCCGTTGCCTTTCAGGGACGGGTGCAGTTGGCGGAGTACATCCAACTCGCCGGCTCGCCATAAGACTAGCTCTGCTTTGTCTTCTTTCAGGATTAGCTCCAGCTCATGCCTTATGCGGTCACCGCTTATGGTATCGAGCATGGTTGCATCTCGGCGAAGCAATTTTTCAGTTTCAGCTTCTAGTTTGAAGCCTAATCTTTGTTCATAACGTATTGCTCGCAGGATTCGGGTGGCATCATCGATGAAGCTATTCGGGTGCAGGATGCGGATAAGGCGGTTATCGAGGTCGTCTTTGCCGTTATACAGGTCGATAAGCTCGCCGAAGCGATGAGGCATCAGGCATAAAGCCATGGCATTGATGGAGAAGTCCCGGCGGATGAGGTCATCTTTGAGGCTACCCGGCTTAACGGTGGGCAAGGCTCCCGGTTTGCTGTAGGTTTCGCTGCGTGCGGTAGCCAAGTCAAAGCTGAAGCCAGGGTAGTTGAGTTTGGCAGTTCCGAAGCGAGAATGAATTGTTAGCTTCGCTTGACTATCTTTCGCCAGTCTCCGGGCGAGGCTGATGGCATCGCCTTCGACCACCATATCGAAGTCAAAGTTGGCACGGCCCAGAAACAAATCGCGCACCACCCCGCCGACGAGATAGAGCCCCAGCTCACTGGCCTCTTTGCCGGCAATTTTTGCCAGAGCTAGAACTGGCCGCGGCAGATATTTTTCAAGTTGTGAGGAAAGATTTTCAGTCATGGTCCATCTCTGTTCTTGTGGAAGTGACGGAAATCCCTGTATCTTTGGCATTCGCTTTTTAAAAACTTCATGATTCTGTTCTCTTTCTAAACAGAGTATCGCTTATGTGCCGCAGCTTGTGGAATTCTACTCTCTGCTGTGGGGGTGGTCAAGACTTCGATGTTGAAAATTGAAAGGTTGACTGTGCGCTTTAGCGGGTGGTATAGTAAGGAAGGTAAAGGAAAGGGGTTTAAGGTTATGTGTAAGACGTGTGCGGCTCATGCCAAGAAGGCTGGGAAGCCAGCTAAGAAAGCCACGACCAAAAAGAAATAGGCACGAAATCTATACAGGTATAGGTTTTCCCGGTGCATCTCGTCTGTAATAGCAGAGCGTTTTAGCCCGGTAAGAGTTGTTGCGTGTGGAAATCCGGAGCTCTGCGTTATGTCAATAGAAGTCTAATTTTGTGCCTTTTGATGTTTTTGCTTCGTCCTTTTTTTGAAATTATGCTTGTTGCTATTAACAATAGGCGGTAATAGCTGGTAAGCGTTCGTTGTTTCTATTTCATCGGTATTAGAACTGGCGGTTGTTGTTTTGTTGTCAGTTAAGGTGAAGATGTAAGGAGGCGTGAATTGAGCTGGACAAAGGAAGATTTGCAGGAGCTAGTTAAAAGCAAATTAACTGAGCGCTTATTTACAGTCGTGTCCAACAGAGAGCCCTATATCCATGTTTTGTCTGGAGACGAAATCCAGTGTATTGTCCCGGCGAGCGGACTGACGGTGGCTCTGGACCCGGTGATGCGTGCCTGTGGTGGTGTCTGGATTGCCCATGGCGGCGGCAGTGCCGACGGGGAAGTTGTTGATGATAAAAACCGCGTATCAGTTCCTCCGGATGGGCCTTGTTATACCTTGAGGCGGGTTTGGTTAACCAAGGAGGAAGAGGAAGGTTACTATCTGGGTTTCTCAAACGAAGCCCTGTGGCCGCTGTGTCATATCGCCTACACGCCGCCTAACTTTGATGAAGCTTATTGGAACACTTACAAAAGTGTGAATCAGATTTTTGCTGACGCTGTTCTGGAGGAAGTCGGCGACAGTCAGGCGTTTGTTTTCATTCAGGATTATCATCTGGCGCTCTTGTCTCGATTGATAAAAGCCAAAAATCCTCAGGTCATTACGGCGCAGTTCTGGCATATTCCGTGGCCTAACCCTGAGGCTTTTCGAATTTGTCCCTGGGGGGAAGAAATATTGGACGGTTTACTGGGTAATGACCTCCTCGGCTTCCACATAAAGTATCATTGTGATAACTTCCTGGAAACGGTGAGGCTGATGCTGGAGGCGAGAGTTGACCATGAGAGGTCGGCGGTTAGCCGTGGCGGCAGAACGACTCTAGTGCGTCCGTTTCCTATCAGTGTTGACTTTCACCGAATAGCACAGGATGCTGCCAAGGTGGAAGTCACTGAAGAAATGGAAGAAATTCGCCGTAGGTGGCAGCTGGGAGATGAGTTTATTGGAATTGGAATTGACAGGTTGGATTACACGAAAGGAATCCCGCATAGGTTAAGAGCCTTGGATAACTTCCTGGCCAAGTATCCGGAGTATCAAAGGCGTATAGTCTTCTTTCAATTAGGAGAGCCAAGCCGGATTCATATTAAGAAATATAAGGAGCTGAATGCCGAGCTCGATGACCTTGTCGAGGAAATAAACTGGAAATATCAATCTGCTAATTGGAAACCGATAATATATGTCAGGGAGCATTTGTCGCCGACAACTTTGCTGGCTTTCAATAGATTGGCACATTTCTGCATTGTCAGCTCGCTCCAAGATGGGATGAATCTGGTGGCTAAGGAGTTTGT
>JADHXB010000036.1 GCA_016783155.1 Dehalococcoidia bacterium | reverse complement strand
TGATCCCAGGGTCTTGAAGGGAATGGGGTTAGCCTACGCCACTTCAGATAGAGGAGCATGCCATTTAAGGGCGACCTTTTACAAAGCAGAGCTCTCAGGAATGATGGACCCGGACCAAATCGAGGGCAAAGCGGAAATGGTAATTGACTTCGAAGATAGGCATACGCTTTTTGATTCCCTGATAGTCTGCAGGTTTTTCAGAGACCTATACCCGTGGGACATATTGTCGCGCATCATAAGGGGTACTACCGGGATGGACTTGGACAGGAAACAGTTACAGAGACTGGCTTGGAATATTACGAATAAGGCCAGGGAGTTCAATCTGCGTGAGGGCATGTCAAAAGCAGATGACACACTTCCAAAAAGGTTTTTCGAGGAAAAACTCGAGGACAGCGGTAAGGTGCTTCTGAAATCCGAGTTTGCCAGGATGTTGTCTGATTATTACAGCCTCAAGGGGTGGAGTTGATTTCGACCAGTGTGGACTTGGCCAGGCACGCAGTTGGATTATAAGGTAACCTCTTCGGCACCGGTATGCGGAATACCTGTCAACAAAATGTAATGGTTAGCCTCCCAGGCAATGACCTCAGAAGGAAGATCGTTGAGCTGACGGTCAAATCGTTTATACCGCCAAATCCTTCCCCCTCCGGTTTTCTAGGGATTTCCCTTAGCAACCCGGCTCTTTGTTCACACTGAGATGAAGAGGGTGAGTATTTTTCAAGGTTCCATAATAACTGCGCGGACACCGCTTCGTCTCTGCCCTTGGCACTGTTGACAAAGCGGGAGGACAGGACTATATTGAAGGTGCAACACGTGAAATAACACAAGAAGCGAAATAGGTTTGGGGAAGATGGTGATGAAGTAAGGGCACTGGAATCGCTGTTTGAAGGCGGTGGCTGGTGCCCTTTTCATTTGAGTTGCGGAATTCTGAAGCTGACCAATAGAGAAGGTATCAGAGTTCAAGAGACTTGTTATTTTGGCCACGCTCATGTGGTTGTCCACCCCGGTGCGGGAGGAGGATTAGGAGTGAAAAGCTGTCCCAGGCTAGGGCGAAGTAGGTTGGTTAGGTTTTTGCCTGTGATAGTTAGCATGTTTCTAGTCATCTTGTTATTCCCGTGCTCGGCACATGCCGACAAAGGTATGATCCCCATATCCGATGTTTCCGTCTATGGCCCAGGGCAAAAGGCCATAATTGCCTGGAACGGGGAAGAGGAAATCTTGATTCTGTCTACAGATGTTTACGCCAGTGGCGATTCGTTGGTCCTTGAGATACTGCCTCTACCCGCCAAGCCCAAGAGGATAGAAAAGGCGGATGTTCAATCCTTTGTCGAGATTGGACGGCTGATGGATTTGCACCTTCCTATGCCGCCGCGTCCAAAAACCCCTGTGCCGGGTATTCCAAAGAAAGAAGTAGAAATAGTCTTTCATGAAAAGATTGGTGCTCATGACATCACTGTGGTCAAAGCCAGTGATGTCCAAGGATTTATGAACTGGGCAGAAGGCTTCTTAACAGAGCAGGGAATTGGGCAAAGACTATCCTCGCCAGAATTGGAAGAGGTGATCGGAGGCTATGTGGAGCAGAAGATGAACTTCTTTGTCTTTGATCTAATAGACATAACCTTAGAAGAGAAGAGCATCGAGCCAATTTGCTACCAGTTCAATACTGATTCTCTGTATTATCCCCTGGTTATCTCCTCCCTAGCCTCAGGCTGGACAGAGATAAGCTTATTTCTGCTTACGCCCGAGCCAGTACGAGCCTTCGGACTACCTGGGCAAATGAAGATCGCCTACTATCACGGACAAAAGGTTCAGTTCGAATTGGAAAGCGGAGAACTCGAGGCTGTTGACCCTGATATCGCTGGATTACTGGGAGATCATGCGTGGCTGACAGGGGTATCATATGAAGGCGAGTTAGCCGATTTGAAAGAAGATTTTAGACTGCCATCACCGATTACATTGGCGGAAGACGAAAGCCTGTACGTAAACCCGTCTGGGGAAAGACCCGTAGAGATAGAGGGCGTAGTCATTGAGGCACAGACCTTGCAGGTGAAGGCCGAAGTTTACAGTGGCTTTTCATACCAACCATTTTCCGCCAGGATCAGGGTTGACAGAACCGTGCAAGAGGTTGTCATCGAGGTGGCCGGCGTGACGGCGACGACCAAACATCAGATACACATAATGGGCAGCAGTCTTTACGTGGCCAGTGAGGGAGGACTGGTAAAGGTCAGACTTCTCCCCAACGAGTTGCCCGGGCTGAGTCTCAAGCCGCAAGAGATATATGAGATACAGTTAATGATTGAAGAAAGTGAGAGGGAAGAGGTAGAGGGTGAGTTATTCACTGAGGTGAGTCTTGGCACCACGCCTATTTATGTGAGCAAGGGAGTGGCCAAGGGAAGGTTACTGGGATTCATTCCTGTTCACATGGATATAACCACGACTATAGATGCCCAAGATGGTGATATCCTAAAGGAACAAAAGCCCTGGTGGTCATTTCTTTTCTTATACCGTGGTCAGGTGAGCTATGGCCCTGCCTGACAGGCGCTCTTAAGGAGCATCTTGACGAGTCTAATGCGGGAATTGGTGGAAGGGTGCCAAGGGAGGTGAACAAAGCTGAGAGAGAAGATGGAAACACTGATCGAGAGAACGCAGACTTAGGGAGGAGAAGATGAAAAAAGTGCTGCAAATTTTGCTGATACTCGTGATTTTATCAGGTGGATTCGGTGGAGCACCTATAGCTAGAGCCCAGCCGATTGCAGCCTATCTAGCCATAGATAATGTGCAATATCCACCACAAGCTGAACCCGGCCAGACATTCGATGTAATAGTTACAATTGTTTATGAGTCTATGGTGACCGACGTCTTGGTTGGGATCAAGGATCGCGATACCGGTCAATGGCTTAGTTCCACAGAGGGCCATGTCTCGACAGGTACGGAAGAGCAGACCGCCTATACCTTTGAGTTGACAGCGCCTTCCAGCGCCCAGACCTGGCACCTAAGGGCAGAGAGTTATGTCAGAAGCCCGTATGTCACAGACCCGCCAGAGGACTGGAGACCGGGCATAGGCGGCGATGGCTGGTACCGTGAGTTTGACGTTGAGGTCATTGGCAGGCCCAGCGCGCTCGCCATCAGCGTTGGCCTTGAGACCGATCGCAGCGTTTACCATCCTGGCGACAGAATCCGCATTTACGGGGACGTGAGCGATAATCAGGGTGGACGTGTCTCCGGGGCAACAGTCTCTATCAGCCTCAAAAGCCCGTCCGGCATGACGCACACGTTGACAACGCCGGTTACAACCGGTTCTGACGGGCGATATGAGACTTCTTTCTCCAACACCACGGAGGCAGGCAGATGGACGATAACTGCGACGGCCTCCAAGAGTGGCGCCAGCGCGCAATCGCAGCCAATATACGTAACCGTGGCTGAGGGAGCTCAAGACGGTGGCAGAGAGGAGTGCCTCAGTTTTCTAGCTACCTCATCGACAACAATCCCTGCTGATGGCAAAAGTACTGTCACCATGAGCCTTACCGTCTACTGCCCCGGTGAAATTGACTTTCGGTTAGACCCCGATATCGGTGATTTCTTGCAGCTTCCCCGGGTTATTAATGAAGATGAACCTATGCCGGTGGTCTATATTGCTCCCACCGCAGCTCAAGCACGGGGTTACACCGGTGTGACTGTTGGTGTCACCTTCTTTAACCCTCACATCGGAGAGCAAACAAAAACCATACACGTAACCTTGGCTGAGGACGTTCACGTCGGTGTCCCAGATGAATGTGAGGTTGGTAGGCTGACCAATGGAGATTTCTCGCAGGGGCTGGAAGGCTGGACAATTGGCTGGAAGGGCTATCACGGCGGCAATCCTTATAGTTATGGCAGTCACCATCCCACGGTAGAACAAGGCTATCTGGACCTGGGTGTTTACGGTGGCTACTATAACGCTTGCCAGGAAGTGGCGGTATCATGTCTCGACCTGGAATTTAGTTTTCGTCTGAAGGCGGAAAGCTGGGCAACCTATAACAGCCTTCCAAGTCAGCAATGGCCACCCAATGAGATTGGCACCGATGAGGCGGGAAAAGTTTCAGTTTGGCTTGTGCTATGTGACACACAGGGTAATTCTATCGGCTCCCTGGAGTATTATTACAGTCCAAACTTTACCTACGAGGCAACCGACACCAGTTACCCTCAGAAACTGGGCACTGGTTCACCACCGCCTACAGGCTGGAAGACCATAAGGGTTAATGTTGGGGAAGTGGTCCAGCAGCATTTGAGAATCGACGCATCAAAGGTTGCCAAGGTGCGTGTGTGTGCTGGCGTTTATGGAACCCACGAGGATAAGATTTACACCGTGGGATACTTTGACGACTTTTCTTTGACGGGAGCAGATGCAGGCCTGCCACCACCACCACCACCTCCAACTCCGCCACCTCCAACTCCACCACCACCTCCAGCTCCCACGCTGACGCCAACCGAAATGACCCTTATCGCCGAGGACAGGATTGTGCCTCCAGGGGCAACAGTACAGGTTCCCATCCGCCTGGAGAACGCGCAGAACATCGGCAGCTTAGGCTTCAACCTGAGCTATGACCCGGCGGTAGCCCAGGTGACCAAGGTGCTCAAAGGCTCACTCCCACCCGCTTTTACCTATAACGACAGGGAGCCCGGTATTATCCGCTTCGGCTTTGCCACCACCGAGGGCATTAGCGGAGTAAAGGGCTCGGCTGCCTATGTCGAGTTCAAGGCTGTCGGTGCCGAAGGCAGCAGAAGCCCGCTCACCCTCTCCGAACCACTGGCCACCGACACCTCCGGCGCCACGCTATCGGTTGAGCTGGTTCACGGCGAGTTGACCATACGGCAGCGCCAGCGTGGAGATTGTGATGGGGATGGCAGAATCACCGTGCTCGATGCCCTTTGTCCCCTCAAGATGTATGTAAAACTGATGGCCGAAGACTTGATACTGGATATGGATGGTGATGGGCGGGTCACCCCAGAAGATGCCCGACGGATTCTGGAGATGGCCAGGCCAGGCGGTGGAGAACCTGGAGATGAAGGACCGGGAGACGAAGGCGAACGGCCATGGATTGATGAGGCCACTCACGCCAAAATCTTATCCATCCAGAGCGAGGGAGAATCGTATTTTAACCAACAAAGGGGCCAAGTAGGCACAGAAGAAGCCCTGCTAGCGACTATCAGATGGTTTAGGGCCCAAGACATCATCAAGGATGCCGGCCTCTCGGCGGATAAGAGCACTATTTGGCTAACCTACGAGAACGGGTTACTAGGGGGCATTCTTACTTACTGGATGGAGGAAGGCTCCCAACCGTCTGCCTCCTCGGAAATCAACGGTAGTCATGCTCTACTATGGCACGCCTCGTCGCGACCCAGCGGTACCCATGCTCTATTATCGCATGCTCACTTGACCAAAGTGGCTTTGCCGCTTAGCCAAGAGGTTACCGAAGGTCTAGCTTTGGCATCTCTCAGCGGTCTAGCTTTGCCGTCTTTCAGCCAGGCGCCTCGCCTCCAGGTCGGAAACGCAAGGGCTACTATCCTCCTGCCTTTTCATAACCAAGGTGGGAAACACCGCATACACCACCACGTCCCTGAGCAGATAGGTGATGGTTTAGACAAGGCTGGTTTCAGTGTTGACTACTATCGCGATCAGGAGTGCACCGTCGACATATTTAAAAAGCTCAATCAATATGGGGTCATATATATATACACCCATGGCGGCACCAGAGAAATGCCAGTATTCTTTGCCACAGGTGAAACGCCCACCATCGAGAAGACAAGAGAGTATGGTATGGACATTCAAATGGGGTTCGTAGGTATAGTGTCGGGAAATTATGTTATCTATCCCAAGTTCTTCCAGTACTATGGAGGTTTTCCTAAAAGCCTTTTCTATGCCTCCGGCTGCAACACCCTGATGAACACAAGTATGGCTAATGCGCTTACGGGGGGTGGGGTGGGGACATACGTAGGTTGGACCGGTTACATGCAGCAGGGCTGGCCCCTTACGAATACTGACAAACCCTTTTTTGAATATTGGGCGGGACAAGGTAAACCGGTGGAAGAGGCATTAGCAATGAACCCCTCTTCTGACTACAGGCAGAGCGCCGCATGGGCAAGGCTGGGTCATATTCATTCTGGCATACTCCAATATACGGGAGAAGGAGGGCTAACCGCCGGACGCCCGCAAGTTGAACCCCTAGATATCGAAACCAACCAACTTCCAGATGCTACATTAGGCCAGGATTATAGGTTTAAGGTGGATGCAAAAGGTGGAAAGGCACCCGTTACTATTAGCGCACAAAACCTGCCTGATGGCCTACGGATGGATAAGAGGGGTTGGATCACCGGCAAGCCAGCTAAAGCGGAGAACCGCATGGTAAAGATAATCGTTAAGGATAAAAAGGGCGACGTAGCAACGAAAGCTTTAATACTGACAGTGTTGGAGACAATCGAGTTGAGCATTACTACCGACAAACTTCGCGATGCAACATTAAACCAGGGTTATGAGTTTAAGGTGGCAGCAACAGGCGGAGAAGGAACTTATACTTTCAGCGCAAAAGGCCTGCCCGACCTCCTGACGATGAATAGGGGCGGTTTGATCACGGGCAAGCCACTTGAAGCGGGCACGTTTAACGTGACCATAAAGGTTTTTGACAAAGCTGGGAACACAGGCTCGAAACCTCTAACCTTGGTAGTAAAAGAAGAAGTCAGTAAGACCATTACGATCAAGGTCTACTGTATCAGGATGGACACAGACCCGTTCGAAACCTTTAATATCGAGTTCGAAAATCAAGAGAGGGTGGTTCGAGAGTATGACAAGAAACACGCCAACCGCAACGACCCGTATCGCTTCAGGTTCCGCTGCTACAACGAGGCAGGTATCAAAACCCACGCCAAGCTCTTCGTGAACAACAAGCAGGATACATCCGGTATCCTCGACAATGACACCTCTGACGTTAGCGTTTACAAAGTGTTTCACAACTATCACACAGGAAACTACATTGATTATAGGCTAACATCCGAAGCCGGCGAGACGATGAAGATACGGTTAAACATCATCAACTAATAAATAATATGGGCATAAGTGGCCAGGACAATTAGACAAGTTACTGAAAAACTTGGAGGGATGAAGATGAAAAAGGAACCATTGCTCGCAATCGCGATGGTTGCACTCATGCTCAGCATGGTGCCAATTAACACGGTGCAGGCGGAGGCGGAGGTCCCGCAGGCCGAGCGAAACTTCACACTGATAACGCCCAAGGATTTCGACTGCGCGGGGGCGAGTATCAGCGATGATGGAAGGATGGCGGTTGTCTGGGTCACGCCCCCGGGCGGGGATTTCGCTGAAACCTGCAGGGTATTGGCGATAACCCTGGATGGCTCTGGCAACCCTATAGGGCAAAAGGAGCTCTGGCGCTCTAATACAATTACTGGACCCAGAATAGGTGATATGGTTGATTGGTCTGGGCGTAAGGTGCGGGCAGCCTTGTATTGCGCACCTAGGGTGAGCGGCAACGGCAGGGTAGCTGTCTGGCATGTTCGCAGTGGTGGCTACCATTTAATGGTTTGCAATACCGATGGTTCAAACCTTCACTCCATAGTGCCTCAAGTTACGGTACCGGGTCAGAGCGAGCCTAGGTGGTTTGAGGCTGTGCATGATTTCGTTATCAGCGATGACGGTAACCGGATCGTTACGCATGCCCATATAGTCTACAATAGGATCGTTAACGTCTACCACTTGTACCCTCTGGTAGCGGTATCATCAGCTGGGAATGGTTCTGGCGGCAGGTACGTCTTTGGCCCAAGATACAGCAAAGAACGCGATTGGCGTTACTATTATGAGCCTCCATATCCCGCAGTACCCCGGCTTTGCGGCATAAGCGGGAATGGGGAGAAGGTGGTGTTTAGCGCCAGGTCGTCAGAGAAAACCTACGCCGTCTATGCTATCAACTGGGATGGCTCGGGAGTAAGAAAAATATCTCCTGACGTCAGGTCGTGGATTGAGCATGGACAGGCTGACATTGACGATGCAGCAACGCGGGTTGTTTTCTACAACTCGGATGACAAGAAGGTGTACAAGGTCAACATTGACGGCACCGGGCGAACACCAATCCTGAGGGCTGATGGTTCCTCTCCTACGTTCTTGTATTTCAACAGAATCATCCTCAGCGGCGACGGGAAGAAGATCCTAGCCCGGCGAGAGAAGCCGGCGGGGGTGACCCGTTATGACATCGACACCGGCGAGGAGAGGATAATCTGCAACTGGACGGAACCTGATGTGCCGGTTGAGTACAGAAAAACAGGCGATATGAAGGTCGCGGCGCCTCCGGAAGCAGGAAACTTGAACACGTCACATATCACCCAGCATGGGGACAAGGTTGTTTGCGGCATTCCCTTTCATACGCGGCCTCGGGGTTGTCGCCTGCTGAACATCGGGGGTGCCCAGCCGCCTGACTCGGATGGCGATGGCGTGCCTGACGATAGAGACAACTGCCCAAATACGCCGCCGGGAACGCAGGTGGATGAATTCGGCTGCCCCATTGGGCCTGACTCGGATGGCGATGGCGTGCCTGACGATAGGGACAACTGCCCAAATACGCTGCCCGGAACGCAGGTGGATGAATTCGGCTGCCCAATTGGGCCTGACGATGAATGTGAGGCTGGTAGGCTGACCAATGGAGATTTCTCGCAGGGGCTGGAAGGCTGGACAATTGGCTGGAAGGGCTATCACGGCGGCAATCCTTATAGTTATGGCAGCCACCATCCCACGGCAGAACAAGGCTATCTGGACCTGGGTGTTTACGGTGGCTACTATAACGCTTGCCAGGAAGTGGCGGTATCATGTCTCGACCTGGAATTTAGTTTTCGTCTGAAGGCGGAAAGCTGGGCAACCTATAACAGCCTGCCAAGCGACCAATGGCCACCTAATGAGATTGGCACCGATGAGGCGGGAAAAGTCTCAGTTTGGCTTGTGCTATGTGACACACAGGGTAATTCTATCGGCTCCCTGGAGTATTATTACAGTCCAAACTTTACCTACGAGGCAACCGACACCAGTTACCCTCAGAAACTCGGCACTGGTTCACCACCGCCTACAGGCTGGAAGACCATAAGGGTTAATGTTGGGGAAGTAGTCCGGCAGCATTTGAGAATCGATGCATCAAAGGTTGCTAAGGTGCGTGTGTGTGCTGGCGTTTATGGAACCCACGAGGATAAGATTTACACCGTGGGATACTTTGACGACTTTTCTTTGACGGGAGCAGATGCAAGCCTGCCGGATGCAGATACAGGCCTGCCAACCGAAACGACCCTTATCGCCGAGGACAGAATTGTGCCTCCAGGCGGGACAGTTCAGGTTCCCATCCGCCTGGAGAACGCGCAGAACATCGGCAGCTTAGGCTTCAACCTGAGCTATGACCCGGCGGTAGCCCAGGTGACCAAGGTGCTCAAAGGCTCACTCCCACCCACTTTTACCTACAACGACAGGGAGCCCGGTATTATCCGTTTCGGGTTTGCCACCACAGAGGGCGGCAGCGGCCAAAAAGGCTCGGCTGCCTATGTCGAGTTTAAGGCTGTCGGTGCCGAAGGCAGTACAAGCCCGCTTACGCTTACCGAACCCCTGGCCACCGACACCTCCGGCGCCACGGTATCCGTTGGCTTGGTTCACGGCGAGTTGACCATACGGCAGCGCCAGCATGGAGATGTGAACGGAGATGACGAAATCAGTGTGCTCGATGCTCTTATTGCCCTCAAGATGTATGTAAAACTGATGGCCGAAGACCTGATACTGGATATGAATGAAGATGGGCAGGTCACCCCAGAAGATGCCCGGCGGATTCTGGAGCTGGCCAAGCCGGGATAGAAGGAGGTAATCATGAAACGAAGTGCAATTGTAAGCATCATTATTGCGCTGGTACTGGTTGCCGGGCTGCCTGCGTTTATGACCGGCTGTGTCAAAATTGTAAGAGACGGTGGCCCGATATCTGGGGGGATGGACGTGCCCGTTAATGCCAACGGCGCCAGTAATGTGGGCAGCCTCGAGTTTGAGCTGGTCTACGACCCGGCAGTGCTGGAGGCAACGGGGGTAGAGAAGGGCACGCTGGCGGGCAACGCCATGATGGAATCCAGTGTTGACCGCCCCAGGGCGAGTGTGGGTCGGAATGGCTGATTCGAACGGCGTGAGTGGGGACGGCTCTCTCGTCATTGTGTCGTTTCGAGCGGTGGGCGAAGGTACGGCGACCACTCAGTTAACCCTGGAGAATATAGATGCCCATGATGCCGAGACCCTTATAGATATCATTACGCAGGCCACGCCTGGAAGTTTCAGCGTGGAAGATAGCTCCTATACCTCCCCGGTTATTACTTTCGCCCCGTAGGGATGAGGTGCCACTAGCCAGCGGGATTTAACTCGGCAGACTTTGACCTGTCGACGACATGCGCACAACTCCCCGTTGATTTTGGCATAACTGAACTAGTCCAAGGCTAGTACAAAGTAATCTGGTCTAATGATGGGATGTGCCAGGGGCAGGGGGGGAGAGTGCTCCAGGTAAGAGGGCGCCCCTTCCCGGTTCAGATGACCAGAAGTCACAGCTAAGGCCCGAAACTCATGGTAACCTTGATTGATGGATGACTGAGGAGAGTAAGACTACCGTAATCTATGCTGGGTTTTGGGTCAGGGTTGGAGCCTTCGTCCTTGACTACATACTCGTGAGCATCATTGCTCTGCCGCTGTTCATCTGGTTTGCCCTTCAGTATTGGGAGGATGTTTCGCCGGGAGTTGTTTTCTTTGCATTTCCCTTCATATGGTATTTCTTCAGCCTCTTTTACTTCATCGGTTACTGGGTATGGTGTGGGCAAACGCCAGGCAAAATAGCCGCTGGGATAAAGGTAGTTGGGTCAAACGGCCGCCCTATCGGCATCGGCCGCGCAGTCCTGCGCTACCTGGTGGGCTATTCCATCTACTATGTTCTGAGTTACATTCCGTTCATAGTGGTTGCCTTTCAGAAGCAGAAAAGAGGAGTGCACGACCTGATAGCCAACACCTATGTCATAATGACAGGCTGAGAGGGAGAAGCCCATGAAAAAACTCGTAGCTGTTGTACTGACCATTATCGTGTCGTTAGTAATACCTCCCCGTGCTTTTGCCGACGGGGTATTTGTTGTCCTCGGCCCATATCACGATATCAACCAGCCCTCTCAGAAAGCACTCATATTACACGAGAATAGTAGAGAGGATCTAATCCTATCGGTTAGATATGAGGGTGACGCTGATAAATTCGCCTGGGTTATCCCGGTGCCCAATTATCCCGAGGTAGATGTTTCCGACCCTGAGCTATTCTGGGAGCTGTCCGACCTCACCATGGTAGTCGTGTCACCCAGGGCCCCCGTTTTCTTCGGTGCTCTGGCGCCTGGCGGGCCTGAGGGAGTTGAAGTTTGGGAAGAAAAGGTCGTCGGAACTTATAAATATGCTATCCTATCTGCTGAGGACCCAGAGGCATTGATAGACTGGCTGAATGCAAATGGGTATTTCTTGCCAGAAGCGGGCAAAGAAATCGTCGACAACTATATCAATGAAGAGTGGTATTTTGTAGCCACAAAAATCAATACTGGGGAAGAGGCCGAAGGTTTGGCAGAGGGGACAATCGAGCCTCTAAGAATAAGCTTTGACTCGGATGAGATAGTCTATCCTCTCAGGATTACCTCTTTGAGTTCAAAGGGGTGTGAGGTCCTTTTGTATGTGTTCACAGATCAAAAGGTGGTGCCCAAAGAGTACGAATTCCTTTCTCTCAATGTTGCGGAACAGGTAGCCTACTTAGACAGAAAGGGAAATATCTTCTATCTCGAATTTGGAGAGCACGTAAGCCTCGAGGAGTTGGGATATGATAAGTATTGGGCATTGTGCCAATTGTTGAGCACTTGTTTGGCGGGTGACGAGTATTATCTGACAAAATTAAGAGCTGAGATCGGTGCCGACAGCATGGTTGATATCGAGCTTGTGGGGTATCAACAGGCTCGTTACCCAGACTCAGATGGCGATGGCTGGAGTGATGCCGAAGAGGCAATTGCGGGAACAGACCCAAACAAAGCTGACACCGATGGCGATAGGATACGGGATCCGGAGGACCCGTACCCGTTGACCAGGAAAGGGCTCCCAGGATATGCGCTGGCACTAGCAATCCTCGCCTCACTGGCGATCGGGGTTTCGATGTGGCTAATATGCCGGAGAAAAATATCAACCGCAGGCTTGGTAATGAAAGACCAATCTGGTCAGTAGCTGATAAGGCACTAACTGTGAACGGTGTTCAGCCTGGAGGAGCTCGAACCTCTGTAAGGGTGCAATCTAGTCTATGATATTGGAGGCTGCGATGTTTACCTTCGGAAACAGGAAGACGAAAGGGCTAGTGTTAATTGCTTTGCTGCTTGGCATGGCGATTCTGCCCTTTTCGGGATGTGCTGAGACTGTACCTGCACCAAAACATGATTTGACCATAACGACAGAGCCGGCACACGGTGGTGCAGTATATGTTGACGGCGTAGACGAGCAATGCTTAGCCGGCGATGCCCCGGTGACTGTGTCGCTGGATGCAGGGTGGCATACCATCTATATTCTCATTCCGCCAGGGGAATGGGGACTGGGCACCTGGGAGGATGGGTCTACGGAGAATCCGAGGAAGATAAATCTCCAGTCCGACAAGACGGTGACGATGCGCCTGGTGCATCTATTCGATCTATTCGAGCAGGTAGAAGTCCCCATCAACTTAATGGGCGCTAAGAACGTAGGCAGCCTGCATGTTGAGTTGGTCCATGACCCGGCGGTGCTGGAGGTGGCATATACGGAGGCAGGATGGATGGGAAAGGAATGGCTGGGGAATATCGCCAGGTCTGAAGTCGACCTTGAAACTGCAGGTCGGGTAATAATAGAAATGAGCAGTGGTGGTGGTATCAATGGAGATGGTTCACTGGAGGTGATAACCTTTGACGTTCTGGGTGAGGCGTGGGACACTTGGCTGGCCCTGGAGAATGTCAAGGCTCGTGACGCCACTACCGCAGCCGAGATTCCCACCAGACTCTCCTCGGGGTATCTCGTACTGAAAGACCGCTTGGTTCACGCCCCAGCTATCACGTTTTATGAAGATCGGCAAGTAGAGTGGATAGGCGAAAGTAAGGCGGTTACCCGTGACAAGTACCTGTTTGTTGAGGAATGGACGGGGGAGGAGGTAAGGGTGCTTAGAGGAACGAAGCCGCCCAAAGTAGACGCTTTTCCCTTATTTGGCTATTCTTACTACGGCGAGGTCTTGCACATTCGCGGAGAGTACTCACCGGGGGAAGGGTACTTCCCAGGGGATGTCGACCTCGGCCGACTTAAAGTGGCCTATGGCCACTGGAGTTCGGAATGGGGTGACTTTGAGGAATGCGAACAAAACGGGATCACCTGGGTGTATGAACTTCCACACGGAGACCTTAAGAGTGTTGACCCAGATGGAACAATCCATCTTGTCATCTCGGACGAAGAGGTCTCATTAGCTCCAGGAGAAGAGTGGACACAGCAACAGCAAAGGCGCGTTGAAACCTCGGGCCTTAGGAAGGTTGAGTTTACCACCCAGAAGCGCATCACTAACTTTGGCCTGTGTCGTATCAGTTTTGTGCCCTGAGTAGCGCGTAGAGGCTTCAACCAAGCTAGTTTGCGGACTTTGCGCTATCTCTCGTCTGGGGAGAAAAAAGGCCATCAAAGGCAGGGGCAGCACTATTGAACAAAAGCCTCTATTGTGTGATTAGGAATAAAGAAGGTGGCGTGGATTGCAATCCACGCCACCTTCTTCTGGGTGACTTAGCCTTCTAGCTTTATTTGTTTGGTGCCACGGCTGGTTCTGGTGCTCCGTAAACGGCGGATATTACGGCCCGGGCATACCAGTCAGATACGGCCGGGCTTAATCCGCAACCGGGGGTATTCTATTCTGCTTCGCGTGAATGCATAATCTGAGCAAGCCTTGTGAAAGCCAAAAAGGACGCCCAGCGTGGCTTGGAGGCAGGCGTCCTTTGACGAGGTTTGGGAGGTTGCTATGGGTGAAAAAGGGGGAAAAGAGGATGCGAAAAGGTATAGTGGAGTGGGTGGCGTCGCTGAGGCAGGGGGAGTTATCCCTTGGCTGA
>JADHXB010000035.1 GCA_016783155.1 Dehalococcoidia bacterium | reverse complement strand
ATTCCTCGGGCTGGCTAATCCTGGGATGGTTTCCTCGGAACTGGGCTATTTGCTGGTTTGTCACAAAGCCACCGCCACCTCGAATCGGCAAGAGGGCATACTGAGTTCTGAATAAGGGATGGCCTTCGCCGAGCCGTTCCCGCTCAGACTCAACAAAGGCTTTGTAGTCAGGATTGTATTTGGCTACTTCCTGCCAGTCATAGCGGAAATGACGCTTGATGCCATCCTTCTTCTCCAGTTCCAGGTTGGTCTGTTTAACCTCTTCGAGCAACGCAGCATCGTCCCAGGTTGTGCCATAGTGAACCGTGGTGGTGTTTGAAGCTGACGCCATTGGCCTGAATTCCTTGGTGTATTTATCCTTGGCTACGTCTTGAGACTCATCAATCTCCAGAAGGATATCAGCAGTATGACCGACAACTGAGCTAGACTCATCCGCAGACAGGAATATCTGCCTGGCGCTGCCCAGCCTGACCATGTAGCCAGCCTCGGTGAACCAGATGCCACCGAAGCCGAAGTCGTCAAGCCTTTCCTTTAGCCGGCTCATTGATATAATTGTCTGCGGCTTGAAGGTGGGTGAGCATTTGATGGCATTGCCGCCGGCAGCCATGAACATGGTCAGCAACAACACTTCGACATGGGCAGAAAGCTCATTCTTACCACCCTGGCGGGCAATTTCAACTGAAAATGTCAGGCCAAGGTTGCCCTGGATGCTTTCCATTACAGCACGGGCCACCTCCTGTTGATAAGGGCGCAATTCCATCTTGCTAACTCCGGTCTCGCTCTATGATGAACCACTTTGCTCTGGTATATGGTAGAATTTAATCATGAAGAATGGTGGTAAAAATCTGGCATTTAGTCTATGGGAGTTGTGGAAAAATATTCTTGCAGCTTGGGTTCTCCTACTTATACTAATTGCTGTAATATCCTCGATTTGTGGCATAGAACCCATTGATCTAGATTCTATGTACCAAGTAAAGGCTTATTTCGCACTCGCCCCATTTGCTATTGTTGCCTCTGTATATTTGTCCTTAAATAAGACCAACCATTGGACTGAGAGACGCCGGAATATACTCATATGTGTGCTTTTTGCATTAGCACTCATCTTAGGAATCGTCTGGCTAATACTTGGGGAAATCCTACGCCAATATTCCATAATGTTATGGGCATTGTTCAGCATAATACCACTCTCACTTACTACATCTGCCGCAAGTATGCTACCGTACAAGAAGCCACGCCAGCCAGAAGAGCCACCAAGCAATACTAAAGAAAGGGAGGAGGCACCAAGCACTCCAAAACCCGAAAGAGCAAAGATAATCGGCCTTGCTGCACTACTCATTCTATTGCTTGCCATTGTTCTAACCAGAAAAAAGCGCGATTGACGATTGCCGACAGGGAGATAGAAATATCCTCACTTGATCAAGGCCTTAATCCCCAAGGGGATAGCTATCTCAGTAAGGACTTTAGTGATGGCCTCCCTGAGCGATTTCTTCTGTTCCTTGGTGATATTGTAGCGAGCGGTGACAAGCCGAGCGATGGTGACCACCACCCTAAGGTGAAGGTCGAATCTCTCCGGCTTTGCCACTATAAGCTCCCTGAGCTTGATGCGGAGTATAGCGATTTCTTCATCGATGCCCTCTATGCCCCTGGCTTCTTCAAGCTCCAGCCTCTCGGCTTCATTAAGTGCCCGACCGTAAAACCCGTGCTTTTTGCCTCTTGTGGCATTTTTTCTTGTCATTTTCCATTGCCTTGATAAGCCCATAGACGAGAACATAAGCAGCTAGGTCATACCTCCGCTCGTCTAAAGCTATTTTCAATAACTTCGCCATAATCAGAACTATATTAGCACTAACGTTCTAATAAGGCAAGCCAAACCTGTCGCTCTGAATGTCGCCATAGCTGCGAACCTTAAGGTTGCTCCGATAAGTTTTCGGTGGGGCTAAAGCCCTGCAGCTACATATCCGTTTGGCAAACACGCTCTCCTTCGACGCAAGAAGGTAAGTTTGGGAAAGAATCGGCTGGTATGCTATACTTGTAGCCCAAAACTGTTAATTTCACTGGCTCCGGAGGCTGATTTGTGAGAGATAAACTCAGGTTTATTCTTTTTTTGTGCGCCGCTCTGCTGATGCTGGCATGTGCTAATCCAGCACAAGAACATCTTGAGCAGGGTGACGCCTATTTTGGCCAGCTGCAATGGGATGAAGCTATTAGCGAGTATACTAAGGCAATCGAGCTCAACCCCGAGATAGCCTTAGCCTACAGCAAACGGGGCCAGGCTTATGCCGCCAAAGAAGACTGGACATTGGCTCTCAGTGATTTGAGCAAGGCGCTAGAGTTGGACCCCAAACTAATTGAGGCCTATAGTCACCGGGCCTCCATTTATCATGCTCAGCAGCAGTGGGACATGGCCATCGCCGACCTGGGCAAGGCTATCGAACTCGACCCCGAGCTGGCGGCGGCCTATAGCAATCGGGGCTGGACTTACGCCGGCAAGGAGCAATTTGAGCAGGCTCTTAGTGATTTAAACAAGGCTATCGAGCTAGACCCTGAACTGGCTGAGGCGTATTACAATCGAGGCTTAGTCTATAATAGCCAACAACAGTGGGATATGGGCATCGCCGACTTGAGCAAGGTAATCGAGCTTGAGCCGACCAATTATATGGCATACAACGACCGCGGCTCTGCCTACACTAATATTGGAAAACTCGACCTGGCTATTGCTGACCTGAATAAAGCCATAGAGCTCACGCCTGGTTACGCTATTGCCTACTACAGCCGCGGCTTAATCTACAAAGAGCAGGAGCAATGGGAATTGTCCATCGCCGACCTCAGCAAGGCCATCGAGCTTGACCCGGAGGCAGCATTAGCCAAAAAGGAGCTGGCTATGGCGTACTTTCTGAGAGGAAGCGACTATGGGGCTAAAGGTCAGTGGGACCTTGCTATCTCAGACATAGATAAAACTATAGAACTCGACACAAATTTCGCCATGGCTTATTTCTTTAGAGGGGTTCTTCACAATCAGCAACAGCAATGGGATTTGGCTCTTGCCGACCTGAACAAAGCTATTGAACTCCAACCCGATGACCCCAGGGCATATCACAACCGGGGTTATACTTTTATCAACATCGGAGAATTAGACAAGGCAATCGCCGATTTTACTAAGGCAATCGAAGTTGAACCCAACTACGCCTTGTCTCATTACAATCGAGGAATTGTGTATTTCAACGTCGGACGGGCTGACCTTGCCATCGCCGACTTCAACAAAGTCATCGAACTATCAGACGACCCAGACCTGGTTGCAGCAGCCAGGGAACGCATTTCAGAGATTCAGCGCAGAAAGTAGTGCCAGGCATTACTGCTCGTCTTCAAAGAAAGTGGCTACTTTCTCCCCCAGCACTGCCTCATATCCCAGCCAGAAATGGTCAGCCCCAGATATAAGTTCAAATTTCTTCGGTTCAGCCGCCTCCTGATTCATCGACTTTGCCTGGTCAAGCGACACCACAAAATCATTAGTTCCACAGACCATGAGCTTGGGCTTGGTGCAGCCCTTTAATTGAGATACCTGTGGCTGTCCAGGAGGCAATGAAATAAGTGCTACCGCTTTAACCCTGGCATCAATACAGGCAACAGGCAAAGCTACAGCAGCGCCAAAGGAATAGCCGAGCAGCCCCAATCTGTTATCGTCTACCACAGGCTGGGAAACAAGCCAGCTTATGGCTGCTTTTGCATCCTCTTGTTCAGCAATGCCATCCCCATAGCTGCCCTGGCTGCCACCCACACCACGAAAGTTAAACGTAAAAGCAATTGTAGACCTTTCAACCAAAGCCAAACTTACTGCCAGAATAACGTTGTTATCCATTGAACCACCGTAAAGAGGATGAGGATGGCACAGCACTACTGCAGGGAAAACACCATCGCCGTCAGGAAGATAGCAAATACCTTGAAGGGTAAGCTTGCCGCAGGGGAAAGATACAGCGCTCTGTCTCAGTCTTTCTTCTCCCGTTTGCTTTCCCACCAGGCCTTAAGTCTGGCACGTACTTCTTTTTCGTAGCCCTGGTCACTGGGCGAATAGTAGCGCTTTCCCTTCAATACAGTTGGCAGGTTCTGCTGTTCAACAAAGTGGCCCGGGTAGTCGTGGGCATATTTGTAACCCTTCCCATATCCAAACTCGCGCATCAACTTGGTCACCGGATTGCGCAGGTGAAGTGGCACTGGCTCATTACGACTCCGTTCAACATCCTGCTGCACCTTAGAGTAGGCTTCATCCAGAGAATTACTTTTCGGCGCCGTAGCCAGATAGGCTACCGCCTCAGCCAGAGCCAGGCTGCCTTCAGGCATGCCTATAAAGTGTACCGCCTGTTGTGCAGCCACAGATACCATCAATGCCTGCGGGTCAGCCATGCCCACATCCTCAGAAGCAAAACGCACCAGTCGCCGGGCAACATAAAGAGGGTCTTCCCCAGCTTCAAGCATTCGTCCTAACCAATATAACGCCGCATCCGGGTCGGAACCGCGTAGCGACTTATGAAGTGCCGAAATAAGGTCATAATGTTGCTCGCCATCCTTGTCATAAAGCAAAGCCCGACGCTGCAGCGCTTCCTCGATAGTCTCTAGGCTAAGTTTACGATGCCCGTCAGCCTCGGACGCAGTGGCTTGAGTTGCCATCTCCAAAGCATTGAGCGCCACTCGAGCGTCACCATTAGCCATAACAACCAAATGCGCTAAAGCGTCTTCAGGCAGCTTTACCTTCAACTTCCCCAGCCCTCTGTCTTCGTCCTTAATAGCTCGTTCGACGATAAGACGAACCTCCTCATCAGTCAATGAATTCAGGCTAAACACCCGGCATCTGGAGAGTAGAGCGGATATAACCTCAAAGGAAGGATTTTCTGTGGTAGCACCGATGAGAGTTACCACACCATTTTCCACGTACGGTAATATGGCATCTTGCTGGGTTTTATTAAATCGGTGAATTTCATCGATAAACATGATAGTCCGCTGTCCTGAAAGCTTACGTCTGCGCCTTGCTTCGTCTACAACACGGCGCAAATCAGCTACACCAGCGCTGACAGCACTCAGAGGACTAAAATGCGACTTGGTAACACTGGCTATAACATAAGCCAAAGTTGTCTTGCCGTTGCCCGGTGGCCCCCAAAGAATCATTGAAGGCAACTGGTCTGATTCAATGCACTTTCGCAGCACCCGTCCCTCGCCCACCAGATGCTCCTGTCCCACAAACTCGGCAAGACTGCGCGGTCGCATTCTGGCTGCCAAGGGTACATCGTGAAGCAACCCCCCATCCTCCACAGGCACTTCCTCCCCCTTCGCTTCCAACTTGCCCAAATCGAAAAGAGTCATGCTAACCCGTCTTCTCCTCCCTCTCCACCCCCTGAGTCAGCCTGGCTGCCCTGTCGTAATAGCTCTTAATCCTGTCCACGTAAACCAATTCTGATATTACCACAGTGACTTTGGCAAAACCTTTGGCTCCGTAGAAACTACCATCTCTTATTTCAGCATTGGGAAGCAACTCTCGTAAGCGATTACCTAAGACCTTAATCATGTCAACATTAGCCTGTTTGACTGGTGCCGAAAGGAGATACAGAGCTCTACCGGCATCTTCCAATTTGCAATCAACCGACAATCGCATCAAAGCCAGGTTCATGGCTTCCATAGCTTTCAACGTCTCTGAGCCCTTCTCCTCAAAGCCTGGCGACCTTTTCCACGGAAGCATTGGTGATGTCAATTTCGTCTTTCCCGTACCTATCGCCGTCCAACTAAATAGAGTTTGCAATATATCACCGGCATCGAGTTCTTTACCGACAACATCTTTTGAACCGACCATCTCGCCTGAACAAAGAAGGTCATAAAACAGAAGGACTAACTCTTTATTCAAGCTATCCATCTTCTGTGGTGGTATTGTACTTCCTACAATCCCCGAACCACCATTATCCGCCAGAATCACAGCATCGGCTACCTTATCGATAGAGTTGAGACATAAAGCGGTATTGCGAATGCGCTGCGGGTCATCTAGCTCGGTGTTAAAGGGTAAAACGAGAAGCACATAGACCGGCTTATTTAAATGGCGTTCCTTGAGCATCTGGGCCATTACTGGAACCCCTCCCGAACCAACGCTACCAGCAGCACCGGCAACAAACAGAAAGGCATCCGTATTGACAAAGGAGCCAAGTCTCATGGCTAACATCACCCGCTCGCTTTCCTGACGCATCAGCTTGGCGCCAGATTCAGTCGACCTATCACCAAGGTCAACAGGACCGCGAATCAGCACAGGCTTCAGCCAGTCCCATCCGGGCTTGGCCAGCTTAGTCAATAAAGTTTGGTCGTTATTGACAGCATAGGCACAGGTAACTATGTTAATGCGTCGCTCACTCCTTGCCTTCTTATTTAACTCGGCAAACTCACGAGCCAACTTACAGCCGCAATCTCCGACACCGATAACCATCAATTTCATAGTATTTTATCTCCTCGCCAAAAAACTAGCAGATATATACGTTTATGTCAAATAAATCTTTTTACTCTAAAACGATACAATTTTATCGGCTCTTCGGCTGATATGCCAGCCTTAGCTCGGCAAATTCTGATCTGCTCCTCAACGCTGTCCACACCCTCAAGGTCAGGCAGCAATAGCCCGCGCCTGAAACCGCATTCCACAATTACACCAAATTCTTTCGGGTCAAGCTGGTCAACACTTTGCACCGGCTCAGGCTCAGTAAGAACATCCACGCTGCATTCAAGGTCATCCAACTCAGAGGCTTCAACCGGTGTAAACCGAGGATCTTGCGTAGCTGCACTTATGGTATTGGTTACGATTTCCTCAGCTATGTTCTGCCTTGCGGGTATAAAAGTACCAATGCACCCCCTCAGCTCACCATGTTTCTTAATAGACACAAAAACTCCTGCCCTTCCCTTCATCTCGGCACTAAGCTCTTTTGGTCTGAGCACTTCGCCACGGCAAATATAGCTTTCCACTGCCTCTTTGGCTAACTTCGCTATCGGATGAATCTGCTCTGCCATATCAGCGCCTAACTCCTAGACTACTTTACTATTATCCCGGCATAGCCTACTACGCTACCATAATCGCCAGATGTGTCACCGCTAGTCTGATATTTGACAAGTTCCGCTTTTTTAGCGCCCAGCTCTTTAGCGGCAGTGATAAGGCTAACCACCGGCGCATAACCGCACATTGATATATGAAACTCATCAACTCGTCTTAATAGCTCGTCCCCATCCAAATCAACTATGGCTTCAATAGCCTGACTATCCTTCCTCCGAGCGATTTCATGCGGCTCATAATGGGTCATGTCACTGCTGGCCAGGATTATAATCCCCTTCTTCGACTCCTTAATCGCACCAGCCAATTCCCTGCCGATTTTCTTATACATGGCGCCGCTGGCATGGGAAATAACTATAGGCACTATCCTAACATCTGGTTTAAAATACTGCAAAAACGGCACCTGAACCTCAAGCGAATGCTCAAATTGATGTGCCACATGGTCTTCTTCCAGATAACTTGAGGAGGCTAAAATTCGCTTTCCAAGCTCCGAGTCAATCTCTGTCTCACCTAAAGGTGTTTCCCACGTCCCTTTCGTCATTATACTAAAAGCCTTTCCCCGCCCGGTGTGATTGGGGCCGAGGATGACAAAGGTATCCTTGAATTTGACCCTGGATATGACCGCCGCAGCTACCGCACCCGAGTAGATATATCCGGCATGAGGTGAAACCAGTCCGATTACATCAACTTTCTCTGCCCTTTTATCCACCATGCTTTCAATCATCCTCCTGAGCTCGTCTGATGAACCTGGATAAAACTGTCCGGCAACAACTGGACTCCTAATCATGATGACCCTCCTACCGAAGCAGAGATCTGACGAGACCAACCAACCGCCTTAATATTAAGCTCAGCTCCGCAGAACTTGCATTTGGAACCGTCAACGCCAACCACGTGAACATCGTAGCCAAACCTCTGAATCACCACTTCATCGCAGGAGTAGCAGACAGTATTTTCCGCTCCGTGACCGGGAACATTGCCAAGGTAAACAAAACGTAACCCAGCCTTCTTGCCGATATCGTAAGCCTTCTCCAAAGTCGCTATCGGCGTCGCGGGTAAATGCATCAGATTGTGGTGAGGATAAAACCGGGTCACGTGCCACGGCGTCAGCTCACCCAACTCATCCCGCACCCAGCCAGCGATGCCGTGTAGCTGCTCATCATCGTCATTCATCGTTGGGACTATGTTAGTCACCACCTCAACGTGCATACTCCATTTCTGCTGCGCCCGCTTAGCCACCTCGAGAATACCTCGCCACCTGGGTATCTTGGCAAGGTTCCGATATAAGGCATCGGAAAAACCCTTGATATCTACCCGCCAGGCATCGAGATAAGGCCCGATGATATCCAGAGCCTCGGGCGTTAGATAACCATTGGTCACATAACCTGTGTAAAGACCATCCTTTTTAGCCAGTTTCGCTGAATCCAGCGTATATTCAAACCATATGCTCGGCTCGTTATATGTCCAGGTAATACCGCCGCAATTACGCTGCTTTGCTAACTTCACAGCTTCTTCTGGTGGTATACGGCGTAACTCATCTGTCGCCCCAGCTGGCTCTTCAACGCAGGAAATCTGCCAGTTCTGGCAATGCTTACAATGGAAATTACACCCCCAGGTACCTAGAGACAAAGCCAGACTCCCCGGGAAAAAGTGGAACAATGGTTTTTTCTCAATAGGGTCAACGGCTACCGAGGATGCCTGAGCGTAATTAAGGACGTGAAGAACACCGCCATCGTTTTGGCGCACCCGACAAACCCCGAACTTACCCGGCCCGATGACACAACGCCACTGGCAAACGTTGCAACGCACCCTCGAGTCAGGAAGCTTCTCATAAAGCAAAGCCTCATACATCAGCCAGCACCCCCAGTCTCATTATAACACACTAGCCCCCCATTCAGAGGAATATGCGGACAGGTCTAAAGACCTGTCCAAACCCCTAGACAATACCCAAAACTTAGTCTACAATTCCTTAGGAGAAACCTGAGAGAGGTAGCCATGATTCTGGAACTCAACGAAGCGCAGAAGATACTCCAAAAGAACGCCCGTGAGTTTATGGAACGAGAAATAATCCCCATCGCCGACGAATATGACCGCAAATACCACCCCTTGCCCAAAGACGTAGCTCTAGAGCTTCTAAAGAAGCTGGTCTCTCTCGGCTATATAGGCTCAACTTTGCCTCCAGAGTATGGCGGTCAAGGGCTGGATCTCGTCTCATACGGTGTCATTGGCGAGGAACTCGCCCGCGCTTACCTCAGCTTAGCCATGATTGTGCTGATGCAGGACGGCGGTGTGCTCTCTATAATAGCCGCACACGGTACCCCCGAGCAAAAGGCAGGGTACATCCCGAAGATAATGTCGCTGGAAAAAATCACCTGTTTTTGCTTGACAGAGCCTGATGTCGGCTCTGGTGCCCGGGATTTGAAAACTTCAGCCGTACTTGACGGAGACCATTACATACTCAACGGTACCAAAACATGGATAACCAACGGTGGCATCGCTGACCTGGCAGTCGTCTTCGCCTCCACCGACCGAAGCAAAGGAGCCAGAGGCATTTCCTGCCTGCTTGTCGACAAGGCTGAGTCGCCATTTACTACCAGGGAGCTGCCAAAATTAGGCTGCCGCTCTTGCCCCACTTCAGAACTGAATTTCGAGGATTGCCGCGTGCCCAAGGCTAACCTGATTGGAACCCCGGGCAGTGCCTATCTATTGGCACTAGCCGAGCTAGCTAGACTTAGAGTAGCCGTAGGCATAGGAGCATTAGGCTTAGCTCAAGCCTCGCTTGACGCTGCCGTCAAATATGCTCGAGAACGAAAACAATTCGGTCGCCCTATCGGCAGCTTTCAGCTTATCCAGGAAATGATTGCTGATATGGCCATCATGACCGATGCCGCCCGCCTTCTCTGCTATCGAGCTTTATACCTTATAGACAAAGGGCAAATCCCCTTCAAAGAAGCCTCTATGGCAAAAGCTTACAGCACCGAAATGGCTGTTGCGGTAACCTCCAAAGCCATCCAGGTACATGGCGCCTACGGCATTTCCGAGGAATATCCTGTTGAGCGCTACTTCCGCGACGCCCGCACCCTTACCTTCCCCGATGGCGCCACTCAAATTCAAAAACTAGTCATCGGCCGTGAGATGCTCGGCATATCAGCCTTCACCTAGGACACTGCGCTTTCATCTGTCATTCTGAGGGAGCGGAGCGACCGAAGAATCTCGGCGGGGAGGAGTGCGGTGAGATTCTTCGCTTCGCTCAGAATGACATGGATAAGGATTTGAATTTATGCGCGTTATCGGCTTAACTGGCAACTTCGGCACCGGCAAGACCACAGTATCTCAAATGCTGGCTGAGCTTGGTGCCACCATAATCGATGCCGATAAGTTAGGTCACGAACTTCTCCAACCCGATACCGAGACCTATAGAGAGATACTGGCAGCTTTCGGCAGGTCTATACTGAAGCCCAACGGGGAAATAGACCGCAACAAGCTAGGCAAACTGGTCTTCGCCGACGCCGCATCCCTAAACCGACTCAACCAGATAATGCACCCCAAGATATACGAAATTGCCAAAAGGAAAATAGAGGAGTATCTCAAGACAGATACTAAAATCATTGTCCTCGAAGCTGCTCTGCTCATCGAAGCCGACTGGGCGCCGCTCATAGACCAGGCCTGGATTACCACAGCGCCAGAAGCCACAATAGTAAGGCGGCTTAAAAGCGGAAGAGGTTTAAAGGAGGAACAAGTCCTGGCTCGCCTCCGCAATCAGATGTCACCGGAGGAAAAGGCGAAGCGGGCTGATGTCGTTATCGACACCGATTGCTACCTCGACGAGCTCAGAACAAAGGTAACCGAACTGTGGCACAACCTGCTGTAAGGAAATCCACTTAAACTAGTCGCTCTCAAACACTTCAGAACCGGTTTATTGGAGCGACTGATAGACCTCAATGCTGCCGATATCAAACCACAGCTCACTAAAAATATAAGCATGGACTTCATCGGTTTCTATCAGGTAAGCGATGAGGTCGCCTAGATTGTCTCTCTTTCTCTGGGCACAGCATTGAAACAAGAGGGGGAATATCCGAGGTGGCAGAATGTAGCAGGCGACAGCGATGAGGCTCGATTTAGGCTGTGCCGGCTTCTCCTCAAATCCAGCTATCTTGCACCCATCTAACTGGACAACGCCATACTGGCTGGCTTTGCTTTTGTCGCCGATATCATAAACAGCTACCAGAGTATTTCTGCCATTATAAGCGGCAATGAACTGAGACAGGTCAAGTTCGAAGTAATTGTCGCTGGCAATGACCAGCAAATCATCAGTTATGTTTTCGGCTCTAATCCAGTAATCCAGGGAGCCTACAGCGCCAAATGCTTGCTCCTCAGTAAAAACCGGCTCGACGCACAGGGTAACTGCCCTGCCTATAGTATCCTGCCAGCGGCGAAAATCAGCTTCGAATTTTTTATTAATGTTAACCAGGATATCGATATTCTGCGGAATCTTGTCCACAATGTGGCTTATCGATGCTTTTCCTTTGTACTCGAGCAGCGCTTTCGCTTTTGTGAGAGTCAGCGGATAGAGCCTCGTCCCGAAGCCGCTAGCCAGTATCAAACTTTTCATTTAGCTGAGCTTAAACGGTTAGGAGGGTTTAATTTGATTTTACTTGACGCCTGAAGTCTCGCCGTACAGTCGCTCCTTCCACCGTACACCCAGACCAACCACTTCCCGCCAACTGCCATAAAGACCAGACGCAAAAAGGAATGAAAACCCGATCGGATGTAAGAAAGTCGAAAGAAGTGACTGCCTGAAATGATGGTCCACCACCCAGCGCATAAATATAATCATGCCTACTTGGAAAGTAACAATAAATCGCCAATCGGCAGGAGCCGCCGACGACAAATAACCATTCCACAACCAGTAGAACGGTGCCAAATAAAAAACAAAGGCAGCGGCCATCAGCCCGAGTAATGCTACCGGGGATATTGCCGCCACTGAATACATCCACTTGACAAACCCTTCCCACATCGCACCCACTTCCCGGTACATACGGCAATAGAACACTGTCGATAAATCGATAGCTACATGCCGCCCGCCATGTCGAACTGTTTCAACCCCCAGCCAAACATCCTCCAGTATTTTATCTTTCACTGCCGTATGTCCGCCAATACGCCAGTATTCTTCTCTGCGGAAGAGGATAAATTGACCGACAGTCAACGATGGTCTACGCCCTATAGAGCGATGCAGCCACCACAATGGAAAGCAGCTCATGATAACAAAGTACAATACCGGCATGGCTATCTTCTCGGGGAGAGATTCAGCCATTTGTCGGGGAAATCCAGAAAGCATTGAAGCGTTAAGCTCCAGGGCCAGAACCAGCGTGCTTCGCAGCATGTGGGGGGCATGTGTAGTATCGGCATCAACAAACAGCAGCCAGGAACCTTTAGCCTTCTCGGCAAGCTGGTAGCAGGCAAACGGTTTACCTGCCCAGCCATCAGGAAGCGGCTCACCTTTTATCAGTTTTATACGGTCATCTTTAGCTGCCATTCTCTCCACAAGCTCAGCCGTGCGGTCTTTGGAGTTATCGTCTAAAACCAGAATCTCGAAGTTGGGGTAGTCCTGTTTCTGTAATGACTTCAAGCAGGTTTCTATATTTTCTTCTTCGTTACGAGCCGGAATAAGCACCGAAACTAGAGGCGCAGGCTCTGGCGTCTTACTGTTACGGTCCGGCCTTCTGAGGGCTCTCAAATTAAGAATGATATTAATCGCAATGATAACCAGCAAGACAGCAACTATTATCTGATACAGCATTCTCTCAACCCTTGCTATTGCCGACCTACGTTCGCCGTTTTTCTAGCTTGAAGCCAGGTGATGAGTCTCCCTTTAAGTCTTGGCCTAGTTTTCAGGTCATTAAAGTGTTTTGCCGCCAGTATTGCTACCACGCATAGCATGAACAGCGGTTCTAATGATACTCCTTTTGCCACCAGCAAGTAAATCAAGGAGGCTGTCGTGCCAAACATCACCCGCCAGGCATCGCCGTGCCAGGCATCGCTGCCTATTAACAGAAAAGCTAAAAACATAAAAATAAGAACCGAAATCAGTATCTCGTGCTGCGGCAGTGCTATCAGGACACCCCCCATCACTGCCAGTGCCTTGCCACCTTTGAATCGCAGTAGCGGCGAATACGCATGTCCCAATATGGCGCTCAGCCCTACTGCCATCACCATCACATCAGGAAGTCCAAAATAGTAATGCGCCAGGGCTACGAAAGGAACGCCTTTTCCTATATCCAGTATCAGGACAAGAGCGAATGCCTTACGGCCTCCAGCTCGCAAGACATTGCGCCCCCCGGGATTGCCGTCTCCATAGTCTCTTATGTCTTTACCCAGCAGCCACTTCCCAATCCACAACGCGAATGGACAGGCGCCCAGCCAGAAAGCGGCCACAATAAGCACCACAAAATATAATGTCTCCACTCTACAAATGCCCCCTAGCCAAATACGTAGATTTTACCTCGCATTACAAAGTAAAGCATAACCTATAACCTTTTTCCTGTCAATAGGTCGCTTTCCCCGCTGGCGACTGCAGTTTAACTTCCGATGCTGTGAACATTATCATACAGGCAGTGCTTTTCGCCATTTCGAGTGAAGGTGGAGCCATCGCGTCACATTCCCACTTCGCTTCTTGTGTCCAGACTGAAGTAGCTACGGGCTTTAGCCTCGCCAGATCCAATCCCTGAGCGACCTTAAAAGGTCGCAGCTACAAGATAACCGCGAGCTATGTCTTTGCTACCGCCTCAAGCCGTTTTTCATTGCGTATAACTATGGTAGGATTGGGATTGGCTTTAGGAATTGGCATTCCCCTTCCTTTGAGAAAAGCAATATGCTCTTCTATCCCCCACTTGGCCTTATATAGACAATCCTCTATAGAATGCCCAACTCCGGTAAAGCCTTCCAAATCAGGGGAATAAAAGCCGAAAAAGGTGGGGTCTTCTGTTGCTTCAATGACTAAAGAGTACTTGAGTTCTATCATGCTATTTTTTGCCCTCTTTGAGACCAGCGGCCTTTAAGATAGCCCTACAAGTGCCCGCCGGGACTTCTCTGGAACCATGATAATCAATCCGGATGAGTTTATCCACTCCTGGTTTAGCGTAGTACCTGATGGAACCTTTCTCCATTACGAGTTCGAAACCATTCCGTTCCAAAAGCCTCACCAGCTCGCTGAACTTCATAGTAAATGTCTATTTGCTCAGCGCTATTATCCAGAATCTTTCTTCACCACTGGACAAACATGGGCATAACGACGTGGACATAGTTGTCGACGCCCACGGGGCGGAGGACGCCGGGGCTGGAAGAAGTGGTGGTCTCCAGGGCAACTTGCTTTTGGTGCAGGACAGACAGGACATCGGAGAGG
>JADHXB010000034.1 GCA_016783155.1 Dehalococcoidia bacterium | reverse complement strand
TGAAGGTCCGTTGGTTCAAATCCAGCACCCGTTGGCAAACGTGCGGAGGACTAGCCGCCCCTGGCAGCCACTATAAGAGTACCTGGTCCACCATGCACGCCCAATCCAGCACCTAGTCTGGACATCTGAATCTGTTCTTCGCCAATGATAGAGGCGATGCGCTTCTTCAGCGTATTTGCCTCCTCGGGAACTGTGCTGTAGGCTATGGCCACTTCCTGCAGTTTTGGATAGTTTCTTACAAACTCGAATAACTGCTCTATGCCCTTGGCATAAGAGCGAGCCATACCCGCCTGGATGATTTCACCATCGCGTATAGTCAGGATAGGCTTCACGTTCAGCAGCGTGCCCACCAGCGCCTTGGCTTTGGTAATACGCCCGCCCTTGAGTAGATAGTGCAAGGTATCCAGCAGCCCGCGTATTTGCGTTTGGCTGATGGCCTTCTTGGTCTCCTCCAGAACCTCTGCCAACTTGCCACCTGCCTTGGCCACCCGAGCTGCAGCCGTGGCTATTATCCCCAAACCCACCGATATCGAAAAACTGTCCACCACGTGGACTTCACACTTAGGCTTTGCTATCTCGATGCCCTGGAGCGCCGCATTGCAGGTGCCGCTCACCTTTGCCGGAAGATGTATGGACACAATGGCATCAGCATTTTCGGAAAGACCACTATAGGTCTTGGCGAAGTCGGCGGGTATGGGCTGTGTGGTGGTGGGGTAAATCGGGTCTTCCGCCAGCCTCTTGTATAATTCATCAGGCCCTATGTCCACTCCGTCTTTGTAAGCCTTATTACCGAAATAGATATACACGGGCACAACGGTGATGCCAAGCTCCTTGGCAACCTCAGGGGAGATATCCGATCCGCTATCCGTGACAACATTTATTGTCAAAACTCACCCCCAATTCATCCAGTAGTAAAGGTTTTAAGATTGTACCTACGGGTCAAGGGAAATGCAATACCTTGGTATGCTATGTACAGCCAACCTAAATGTGCCTATTCCCCCATGACGATTTACACATCCGGGGCAGATTGTGGATGTTGCAAGGATGGAGAGGGGACAATGTGTTTCCGAGGGGCTACAAAGCTGATGTGCTCTGGCGGTTAATTATCGCGCTTATTATTCACAATTTAAGTTAAAGCCACCGTTGGAGGACAGCCTTAAGCAAGCATCTGTCACCGCGGGGTCGTAGAGGATGCCTTTATTCTTCAGGATTTCGTTTAATGCCTTTTCCTTTCCCAGAGCTGGCCGGTAGGGCCGGTGGGAGGCCATAGATTCAATAACGTCAGCCACACACAAAATCCTTGCTTCCAAAATTATAGCTTCGCCAGAAATACCGTTAGGATAACCAGACCCATCTAATCTCTCATGGTGCTGCAATATAGTTTCAGCCACTGGCCAGGGAAACTCCAGGTTTCGCAGTACCTCATAAGCCACCTGAGGATGAGTTTTAACTATGTTGAACTCTTCGGGGCTTAACCTGCCTGGCTTGCTGAGAATATCGCCGGGCACAGCTATTTTCCCAATATCATGGACTACGCCGATTATGTGGATACCATAAATCTGCTCTTCTGGAAGGCCCATCTTCCTGGCAATAGCACAGGCAAGCTGAGCTACTCTGCGCTGGTGACCAGCAGTATAAGGGTCTCTCTTTTCATATAAGGCGGCTATAGCTTCGACTGTTCCGTTAAACACCTTCAGCAGACCCTCAAAGTTTTGTTCATTAAATTCACTCAAGGTTTGTGCCCTTTTGGAGCCACGCCTCAAAACAGGTTAAAAGCAGCCTTTGAGTGGTATCGTAATACATGAATGACATAGGCTTTTCGTTGGCAGGCTGGGAACACGCGAAAATGTACATTGCATATATTAAACGGCAGAGACGGGTAAAAGGTTTATTCTTTAAGAGCAGGTCAACTGTCCAGAATTTTGATAAGCTCCTGCTCAACAGTAGAGGGAAGGTGAGCTTCTGGTACATGTCTACCATTTACGGACTCACCGGCTGTTAAAAGGCTTTGACCGGCTCTCGCTCTGACCTCAGCCTTGTTGCCACAGGCACGCGGGCAGCCGCACAGAATGACCACCACGTCGATGCCATCTTCAGGTAGGGGCACGAGCTGGAAATCCCCACGTGCTTCAGCCACCTTGGTCAAGTGACGAGCTATCCTGGTCAAATCCACATGGGGATTGCAGGAGCCGCAATATTTCAGCGCTAGTTTAACTTTGTGACTATTCTTCGGCACTTCTGTTAGCAGACAAAGAGGGGCTGTTCACCGATTTTGGCCAGCTTCTCCGCCAGCCGTTTCTTCCGCTCGAGATTAGCCCGCCGCTCAATCATGATTCTCTGCGCTTGAGGTGAGCCGGCACCATGCATGGACTCAACTAAGGCAGTGCCACAAGTCATCGCCTCAAGAAGCCGAATCAGCCGCATCCTGGTCTCGGTAGGTATATCAGCAACACCCTTCATGTATTTGTCCACGTATTTACCGACCTTTGGGTTTTTCCAGTCCATCTCCGAGGGCGCGGTGGCTAATATACCGCCGGCGATGTCCTGGGCAATCCTGGCGATTTCATAAATGTGGCGGGTGACGTTCAACTTAGTGACATTCGCCAGAAGGGGGTCAGCCATATATGAGCCTGCAGGTAAAGCATAACCCTGGCAAGAACAGGCTATTGAGCAGCAGTAAAGGGTCTCTGTCAGATGAACCATCTCCACCAGCTTGTCTCTGATGTGCGAAGACCGGTCGGTTCCCTGAACCTGTGCCAGCGCGTAGCTGGCGCCGATGAGAGTATCAGCCAGGCCAACTTTGCAGCCACCGTAGTTCTGGCGGTGAGCGGTAGCAAACCTTTCCACCAATTCGTAGGCAAACTCGTACTCCCCACACATGAAGACATGCTCCCAGGGAACGAAGGCCTTGTCAAAGACAATCAACGCCTCGCCACCAACGATGCCGTAGTCCACATTGCCTTGGTCGAGGAAGCAGTTGCACTTTCGTGCATCGTTGGTCTGCCGACCGAAGATGTGGATTACTCCCGGGGCATCCACGGGCACGTAGAAACAGACTGCGTAGTCGGCGTCCTCTGCCTTCATGGCAGCCGTAGGCATCACCAGGTGCCCATGTGAATTGACTGCGCCGGTAATGTGGGCTTTGGCGCCGCTGACCACGATGCCATCCTTCTTCTTTTCCACCACGTGCACATAGAGGTCAGGGTCTTTCTGCTGGCTTGGTGACAGGCGGCGGTCACCCTTTACGTCGGTCATAGCCCCTGAAATCATGAGGTCTTTGGATTGCACTTCCTTGAGCAAATTGACCAACCGCTTGTGGTAGTCAGTGCCCATTTTCTGGTCTATTTCATAGGTAACAGAATAGACCGAATTGAGCCCATCGTGACCAACGCATCTCTGGAAGCAACTGCCCGTCTGCTGGCCGAGAGCACGCAGCATCTTGACCTTCTTCACCAGGTCATCGTGGCTGTGATGTATGTGCGTGTAGCGGTTGATTCTTTCACCTGTGAGATGTGAGGTAGTCGACAATAACTCCTCGAATTCCGGTGCCAATGCCATCTCGTAAGTGAGCGCTGCGGCATTCACGTGGGGTATGAAGGCAGGATGGTCAGCCACACTCTCAATCTTCTCGCCCAGATAGTAGATCTCGGGCTTAAGCCTCCTTAAGCTTTCCCGATACTCATTTCCTGTCATCATACTCATGTGTCACCTCCAAAAGTTTCTATCTAGTCACGTTCCTTTTCGCAACACAGGCCGAAAAGTAACCGATTGTCTTCTATAGCATTTAAGCTTGGAAAAATTAACCCCGAGGAAACAGGACTGTTTCAGTTTGACCATACTCTTCTCTTTGTTAAGTCAATATCTGCAATATCATACTATATCTGTATGCCCCTATGCCAAGAAGCATTAATGAATCGACCACACGGGATTTGTGGAGAAAGACTTGATATTAGTCCCTTGTAAAATTAGGCTCAATACCGATACAATGTGACAGTACAAAAATTTAAGGAAAGAGCAATGGAAATCTATCGTGATGCCTCACAGTCAATAGATGCTAGAGCCAAAGGCCTGATTTCAAAGATGACGCTTGATGAGAAGATGGCACAGCTTGGTGGCATCTGGAGCTATGAAGTACTTGAAGCCGGGAGATTCTCTCCGAAAAAGGCAGAGTCGCTGCTCAAAAATGGGATCGGTCAGATATGCAGACCCGGAGTATCTACTGGCTTTCCTCCTAAAGACATGGCAGAGCTAATAAATGGTATTCAGAAGTTCCTGGCGGAAAATACCAGGCTTGGCATACCTGCACTGGTTCACGAGGAGTGTCTGAACGGCTTTATGGCCAAAAATGCCACAATCTTTCCTCAGATCATCGGCATGGCCAGCACCTGGGAGCCGGAACTGGTGGATAAGATGACCCGAGTAATAAGAGCACAGATGATGGCTGTGGGCGTGCGCCAGGGGCTTTCACCTGTTTTAGACGTGGTCAGAGACCCAAGATGGGGAAGAGTCGAAGAGAACTATGGTGAAGACCCGTACCTCGTTGCCACCATGGGAATGACATATGTAAAAGGGCTGCAAAGCGAAGACATAAAACATGGCGTTGTAGCCACGTTAAAGCACTTCGTCGGTTATGGCAAACCAGAGGGAGGGCTTAACTGGGCGCCTGCTGATATACCGCCCAGGATGCTCAGGGAGGTTTATCTATATCCATTCGAGAAGGCTATCAAAGAGGGCGGCGCCTTATCTGTGATGAATGCTTACCATGAAATAGATGGTATCCCATGCGGCGCTTCTACGGAGCTGCTTACGGATATCCTGCGTAATGAATGGGGATTCGAGGGGGTTGTTATTTCTGACTACTATGCTGTTGACAATTTGCAGAGCTATCACCGGGTGGCTCCTGATAAGGCAAATGCAGCCAGGCTGGCTCTTACTGCTGGCATTGACAGTGAGCTTCCCAGTCACGACTGCTATGCTCAGCCTTTGAAAGAGCAAATTGAAAAAGGCCTGGTCTCAAAGAAATTGATTGACCGGGCTGTTTTCAGGATACTGAGACTTAAGTTCATGGTGGGTCTATTTGAAAATCCTTATGTTAAGGCAGAAGATGCAGCAAAGGTTTTTGACCTGCCGGAGCATCGTAAACTCGCTCTCGAGACGGCGCGGAAATCAATAGTCCTGTTAAAGAACGAAGACAACATCCTGCCACTGAGTAAGAATATTAAGACCATCGCCATAATAGGTCCGAACGCGGATGTCCAAAGGAACCTCCTGGGTGACTATACTTACCCTGCCCATATTGAGATAACAATAATGGCGGCAGAGGCGATAGGCGCTCAATCGCCGGCTCCAGATGAGCGAGCAGATCACGTTACTGTCCCTGTAGTCACCATACTGGAGGGGATTAAGGTCAAGCTTGGTAAGGACACGAGGATACTGTATGCGGCTGGATGTGAGTATAATAGCGCTTCCAAAGATGGTTTCCCTGAAGCGGTTAAGGCTGCACGGGCAGCTGACGTAGCCATCGTGGCAGTTGGAGGAAAATCAGGTTTAACTCCCGATTGTACTTGCGGGGAAATGAGAGACAGCGCCGAACTTCGCCTTCCGGGTGTTCAGGATGACCTCGTTAGAGCTATTTATGAAACGGGAACTCCTGTCGTGTTTATTCTCGTAGACGGTAGGCCGCTTGCCCTGGGGTGGGTTATAGAAAAGATACCGGCTATCATTGAAGCCTGGCTCCCCGGGGAGGAGGGTGGCAACGCCGTTGCCGATGTTATATTTGGCGACTACAACCCTGGAGGCAAACTTCCCATATCGTTCCCGGCGAAGGTAGGGCAGATACCGGTGTATTATGGTCATAAGCCGTCGGGTAGCAGGTCCCAATTCTGGGGAGATTACGTCGATGCCAGCACCAGCCCGGCTTTTGAATTCGGCTATGGTCTCAGCTACACCACATTCAACTTCAGCAACCTGCAGGTAGAGCCAAAACAGGTTCCGCTAAACGGTAAAACCTCCATAAAGGTTGACATCGAGAATACCGGAAACAGAGCCGGTGAAGAAGTAGCCCAGCTTTACATAAAGGACGTGATTGCCAGCATTACCAGACCGGTGAAGGAATTGAAGGGTTTCAAGCGAGTTGCCTTGGAACCTGGAGAAACCAGGACGGTGGAATTCGAATTGCCAGCAGAAGCTCTTGGCTTCTATGGCAAAGATATGGAGTTTGCCGTCGAGCCCGGTGTTTTCAAGGTAATGGTGGGACGCTCTTCCAAAGATATTCTTCTAGAAGACGAGTTTGAAGTAGTGGCGTGAGCGGACTTTCCTTGAAGTTAAGGGGCTAGATTCTTCGCTGCGCTCAGAATGACGTTAGGACTGTTGCTACACTCTTAAATACAACTTGATTTGTAAGGCTGGTTATCGTAGACTACTTCCATTATGCACAATCTTTTCAAGATTGGAGGCTGAATAATAACAGGCATGCGAGCTAGAATTAAAAACTCAGATGAATTTTCAGTAGCCATGAAAGACGAGAAATTCAGCCTATTTGACGCTATCGGCAATACTCCATTGGTAGAACTAAAGAATCTAAATGGAAATCCGAGGGTAAAAATCCTGGGAAAACTCGAAGGCAGCAATCCTGGAGGTTCAGTCAAAGACCGACCTGCCTATTGCATGATAACTAAAGCCGAGGAATCTGGTAAGCTTACCAGGGATAAGACGATTGTTGAACCGACCTCAGGAAACATGGGAATTTCCCTGGCTATGATAGGAGCGGCAAAAGGATACCGCGTCAAACTGTATATGCCAGAATGCGTTAGCCAAGAAAGGCAGCGTACTCTGGTCGCGTTGGGTGCCGAAGTCGTCCTAACTCCAGCAACGGAAGGCACTGATGGCGCTATAAGGAGGGCACGACAGCTCGCCAGCGAAGACCCCGAAGATTGCTGCTACATGCCCAATCAATTCGACAACGAAAGCAACGTCTTGGCTCATTATGAGACAACTGGTCCCGAGGTTTTTTCTCAGACTAAAGGGGAGGTTGATGTGTTCGTTGCCGGTATGGGGACGACAGGAACTTTAATGGGAGCCGGGAAGTACCTCAAAGAGAAAAAGCCGAGCGTAAAGATAGTCGCGGTAGAGCCGACAGAGGGGCACACGATACAGGGACTGAAGAACATGAACGAATCCATAGTCCCCGAAATCTACCACCCAGAGGCGTTTGATGAAAAGGTTACCATTGAGGACGAAGAAGCATTCGAGATGACTAGGCTCCTCGCGACCAAAGAAGGCCTCTTTGTGGGCATGTCGAGCGGAGCCGCAGTAGCTGGGGCTTTACGCATAGCCAAGAACTTGAACTCGGGCATGATTGTGGTGATATTGCCCGACCGCGGAGACCGCTACCTGAGCACAACGTTGTTCCGGTCGTTCTGCGCCAAATGTCCGCCGTAAACTCCTGTCAACTTACCAGAGTAGTAGTGAGACTGTAGCCTCGTCGGCCTCGAGCCTAAAGGGTCGAGGCTACATCTTCAACAAAGTTATATTTTCCCTCAAGCTCCCTCAGGATGTTTACTTAAGCTGCTCCCGGGAATAGTCGAGGATTCGTCGTGCCACTACAAGCATGTTAATCTGGCCGGTGCCTTCGAAGATATCATTTATCTTGGCATCACGCAGCCACTTTTCCAAGAGGTATTTCCTCGAATAGCCCAGCGGCCCCATAATCTCCACCGCCTTCTGAGTAATTTTGGTAACGGCAAGCCCAGCTTTCGCCTTGGCCATTGAGGCTTCAAGACTATTAGGCAGAGACTGGTCCATCAGCCAGAATGCCCGTAATGTCAGCAGCTTGGCCGCCTTGTAATTGGCTTCCATGTCTATGACATCCCGTTCCAGAGCGCTGAGCTTATACCGCGGCAAGCCATAGCGTATTTCGATACCCTCCTTCTCCAGGACTTCTTTGACGAAATCCAGGGAAGCCCGTCCCACACCCAAGGCCTGTGCAGCCACAATGGGTCGGGTGGCGTCGAAGGTTGCCATAGCCTTCTTAAATCCAGCAGTTTTGGTCTTATCTATCTTCCTGACTTCAGGACTGCCCAGTATGTTTTCGTAAGGAATACGGCAATTATCGAAAACAATGGTTATAGTGTCGCTGGCCCTGATTCCCAGTTTTTTCTCCATCTTCTCCACATTCGCCCCCGGAGTTCCAGCCTGTACCACGAATGACTTCATGCCGGCACGTCCCGCTGATTTGTCCACAGTAGCCCAGACTACTACCACACCGTCAGGATTCTCCATAGCTCTTTTGCCAGCGGTTACAAATATCTTCTCACCGTTGAGCACCCATTCGTCACCATCGCGTACTGCAGTGGCGCTGATGGCAGAGGTGTCCGAGCCGCAAGCAGCCTCCGTCATTGCCATAGCACCCCATTTTGGTTCGCCCTCGTTGTAGTTGCCCAGAAAACGTTGCAGCTGTTCTTGTGTCCCCGTGGCGAAAATAGCCGCACCTCCCAGACCGGGAGTTGGAAGGCACAAATAAAGGCCGGCATCGCCCCAGCAGGCTTCCTCCACTCTTAACGCCGCAATCGTGTCTAAACCCAAGAATAAACTGCCTTCTTGCCTTTTCTCCCACACTTTGTCAATAACTTCCTGCGGGCTCTCATGTTCATGCTCGTCATAGTAATGGCTTATAGGACGAAATAGCTCCTCGGCAAGCTGATGAGCTGCCTTTATGGCTTCTTTCTGTTCCGGTGTAGGTTCAAAGTCTATCATTATCTCACGCCTCCTTCTATACGATAGCCATGCCGTCAAAAGTGGCAAAGCCTCGACCGTTCCTGAGCCACAGTTCGACCGGGTGGTCGCGAATATAACCATGCCCACCCAGTATCTGCACGGCGCGGTCGGTTACCATAATCGCCATGTCATCAGCATACATTTTTAATGCTGAAGCCTCTTTGGTTGCATCTTCCTTTCGGTCCAATTTCCAGGCAGCCTCCCAGGTCATCAACCTTGTGGCGTCTATTTCAATGGCCATCTCTGCCAGCATGAAGGCGATAGCCTGTCGAGCCGCAATGGGCTCGCCGAAGGCAACACGCTCCTTGGCATAGTCCCTTGAATACTCAAAGGCAGCTTTGGCTACTCCCACAGCCATTGCCGAGAGCGCCACCCTTGAGCAATTCATAATGCGCCCAAAGTCACATCCCTTGCTACCACCCAGCCGATTCTCCTTCGGTATGCGGCAGTTCTTCAGGCTAAGCTCGTAGGTGGCTAGAGCCTTTATTCCCATGTTCTTCTCTCGCTCACCGATCTCCAGTCCGTTTGTACCTTTCTCGATGATGAAGCCCTGGCTGCTGCCGTTCTCAGTCGCATATATCAGCAAAAGGTCGGCATCGGCAGCCAGAGGCACGTAGCACTTCTGCCCATTAAGCACATAGCCGTTGCCGTCGGGTTGGGCAGTGGTTGACAGAGAGTAGGGGTCGAAACCAAAGCGTGGCTCAATGAGAGCTGCGGTAGCGGTTCTGTACTTCTCATCGCAGAAAGCCGGCAGGTATTTCTTCCTCTGCTCATCGGTGCCCATCTCGAGAACGGGATAAACCACCAGAGCAGGGCAGAGGATATGCATGGTCATAGACAGGTCGCCCCATGCCAGTTCCTCAGCGATAAGCGCACCTGTTATAGCCGAGTGCTCACCACCAAGTCCTCCGTACTCCTCAGGTATGCTTGTGGAAACAAGCCCCAGTTGCCAGGCGGTGTCGATGACACGGGCAGGAATGTCACCGCTTTCGTCACACTCCCTGTAGACTTTCCTCATCTCGTCGTTGGCGAATTGTTTCACCATGGTTACAATCATCTGCTGTTCTTCACTCGGACTAAACGAAATCATATCTCGACTCCTTTCAGAATATGCATAGTTTCAACATAATATCCAAATGACATAATGTAGCACCATAAGGACCTTCCGTCAAGGATAAAAATACCTAGGGGGAATTGCCGGTGGCCTGAGTTAATTATAGCATTAATTCCAGACAAGACAAGATTTTGCCTAAGTCGTCTGCTTCTGCTATTATCTCAAGGCATGCAAATCAAGCTAACTTTCCTGGGTGCGGCTCAGAGCGTCACCGGCTCATGCTATCTGGTTGAGACCGGCAACTTCAGGTTTTTGGTGGACTGTGGCCTTTACCAGGAGAGGGAGTTCAGAGGACGGAACTGGAGACCATTTCCCATCCCACCTGAAACTCTGGATTGCGTCCTTCTGACCCATGCCCACCTCGACCATAGCGGACTTGTGCCCAAGCTAGTCCGTGAAGGTTTTCGTGGCTCAATTTACGGTGTGGCTGCCACCACTGAAATCGCAGAAATCATGCTCCTTGATTCAGCAAAGATCCAGCGAGAAGATGCAAAGTTTAAGAGAAGGAGACACCAAAGAGAAAGGAGAAAAGGACCCTATCCGGAAATTCCACTGTACACGATAGATGATGCCAAGGCTTCCTTTTCACTTTTCTCGCCTGTCGAATACGGAAAAGCTATCAGTATAGGTAGGGGTATTGAAGCTACCTTCTACGATGCAGGTCATGTGCTGGGCTCATCTATGATAAGGGTCAGGATACGGCAAAACGGTGAGGACAGGACGATTCTCTTCTCTGGAGACATTGGCCGTTCGGGTAAGCCAATACTCCGTGACCCCACCCTGTTCGAAGAAGCAGACTATGTCCTTGTGGAATCTACGTATGGCAATAGATTGCTCGAGCCTCTAGAATACGCAGCCGACGAGCTAGCCGATGCCATAAACACAACCGTGAAATCAGGAGGAAACATAGTCATACCCAGCTTCGCTCTGGAGAGGTCTCAGGAGATATTGTACTGCCTCAACAAGTTCCTCATCGAAGGCCGCATCCCACACCTGCTGGTTTTCATTGACAGCCCTATGGCAATAAACATAACACGAGTGTTTAAACACCATCCTGAATTGTTCGATAAAGAAATGATCAAGCTTATGCGCCAGAAAAAGTCGCCCTTTGATTTTCGTGGCTTAAGTCTGGTAAGAACGGCTGGGGAGTCGAAGGCGATAAATCGAATAAAGGGGACTGTTATTATAATCGCCGGCTCCGGTATGTGTACTGGCGGCAGGATAAAGCACCATCTGGTAACCAATATATCAAGGAAGGCGAGCACAATACTCTTTGTTGGCTATCAGGCAGTAGGGACCTTAGGAAGAGAAATAGTCGGTGGTGCCAAAAAGGTCAGAATACTGGGACGACATTACCCGGTTAGGGCCAGAGTAGTACAGATAAACGGCTTCTCAGCACATGCTGACAGGGATGAGCTTATCAAATGGCTATCGAGCCTCCGCAAGTCACCAAGACGCCTCTTTGTAACTCATGGCGAATCAAGTACATCACAGCATTTTGCCGCTTTGGTCAGAGACAAAACAGGATGGGAGGTAGCTGTCCCGGAATATCAGGAGGAGTTTCTACTCGATTAGAGGCTTATCCTGGATTCGTAGAAGCTACAGCTTTTCTGCCAACGATTTGATGCTTTCTATACCATTGCTGGACTGTGTCAACTACTTCATCAGGCGTGTCGCAGACTCTGAGCAAGTCGAAATCTTCCTCAGAGACAAATCCTCTGGCTAAGGTGTGACTTCGCAGCCAATCCAGAAACTCATTCCAGTATTTACTATCGAACAGCACCACTGGAAATGGCTTTATCTTGTGGGTTTGCATCAATGTCAACACCTCGGTTAACTCGTCGAGTGTGCCTAACCCACCGGGCATCATGACAAAGGCGGTAGCATACTTCACCAGCATAACCTTGCGAACAAAAAAATGGTGAAACGTTATCGCTTTGGTGGTGTAAGGGTTACAAAGCTGCTCCTCTGGCAGCTCAATATTCAGCCCGATTGAGGCAACACCAGCTTCGAGAGCACCTTTGTTGGCTGCTTCCATAATGCCAGGCCCACCGCCGCTTATAATTGAAAAACCCAGCTCGCCAAGCCGACGAGCTACCTCTTCTGTCTTTGCAAAAAGCTCATCGTCTGACTTCAGTCGAGCTGAACCGTATATAGTTACTGCCGGTTCTACGCCCGAAAGGCTGTCAAATCCTTCTACCAGTTCCCCGATTATCCTGAACATCCGCCAGGAATCCTCTTTAGCCAATTCGTTTATTTCATATTCTTGTGCCATATCTTCCTCCGCTTCAAGCAGATATTACCACACTGAGTGCAGGAACTGCCAACAAGCCGACCAAAGCTGCCTTGACACAACCCGATAAGAAATCTACACTATTTACAACTTTTCGAGGACAGCATTTATTTGTCATTGCGAGCGAAGCATGGTAATCTCAGTGGCAGGGAAGACGTGAGATTCTTCCCCTTCACTTCATTCAGGGTCAGAATGACAGGACGTAGAATGGGATTGCCACGTCGCTGGCGCTCCTCGCAATGACAGACGGGTGTTGCCTAATAGACTCGTGAAGGTAAAGTTACGATGATTTGTCCGGCTTGTAAGGAAGACATGATAGTTGTTGAGTATAACAACATTGAGCTTGATTATTGCAATGACTGTCACGGGGTATGGTTCGATTCCACAGAGCTCGAGCTGTTGCTGCAGTCCATGAGCCTGGATAGCCAAAACCTGCTACTAGACGATATACTGAAATCGCCAGAAGCCATGACGCAGGAGAAAAAGCGGAAATGTCCTATCTGTGGGCAGAAAATGAAAAAAACAATCATTGGCAAACATCCTGGACTACTCGTCGACATTTGCCCACAAGAACATGGGTTGTGGTTTGATGGTGGCGAGGTGGCTCAGTTACTAAAACATCTGACTGGTAAACAACTGGCAGGACAGGACTCTCAGCAACAGGTAATAAGTTTCCTGGGAGAAGTATTCGAGGCGCTTGGATAGGCTGCTGTAATGAATGTGCAATGAGATAACATACTATGTAGAAATGAAAGTGCTTGGCAATTCCTGACTGTCATTGCGAGCGAAGCGTGGCAATCTCAGTGGCATGGAAGACATGAGATTCTTCGCTACGCTCAGAATGACAGGATGTAGAATGGGGTTGCCACGTCGCTACGCTCACGGCAATGAAAATAAATACTAAGGCAAGTTTTAAAATCTAAAGAAGGAGGTGGTTTATGACGATAGTATTGTGGATTGTCGTCGGTATCATAGTCATTCTTCTTATCGCCTTTATCACCATCTACAATGGCTTGGTCAGGCTGCGTAACCAGGTGAAGAACGCCTGGGCGCAGATCGACGTGCAGCTGAAAAGGCGACATGACCTGATTCCCAATCTTGTAGAAACGGTCAAAGGCTACATGAAGCATGAGCGGGAGACAATGGAGGCGGTAACTAAAGCCCGCACCCTCGCCCAGCAGGTAGCATCTGCCGGGCCAGGCGAGCGAGCCAAGGCAGAGGGTGAGCTAAGCTCAGCCTTGACCCGATTACTGGCAGTGGCTGAAAAATACCCCGACCTTAAAGCCAGCCAGAACTTCCTGGCTCTCCAGGAGGAGCTCACCTCAACCGAGAACAAGATAAGCTTCTCCCGCCAGTTTTACAACGATTCGGTCATGACATATAACAACCAGACGCAGATGTTTCCGTCAAACGTCGTAGCTAGCGTGGCTAGCTTTAAACATGGCGAGTTCTTTGAGGTCACCGTAGCTGCAGAAAGAGAAACACCAAAAGTCACTTTTACTTAGTCTGTGGATTCCTAAGCTATGTGGGAACAAATAAGGTCTAACCAGACCGGGTCGGCAATACTTGTGGTTTGGATGGGAGCCTTGCTGCTACTGGTCGGCTATTTTCTTGGCCTGTACTTTTTCGATAGCGGCATAGGCGGCTTAATTTTCGCACTTATACTATGGGTAATCATGAGCCTGGTCGCCTATTTCCAGGGAGACAGCATCCTCCTTGCCATGTCGAGAGCCAGAAAAATCAGCCATGATGACCATCCCCGTCTTTATAATATAGCTGAGGAAATGAAAATCGCCTCGGGACTGGAAGCGATGCCTTCCATATACATTATTGACGACCCGGCAATGAACGCCTTCGCCACCGGGCGGGATCCCAAAAAGGCATCTGTGACTGTCACCTCCGGACTGCTTCAGAAACTCAACCGAGATGAGCTGCAGGGAGTTGTCGGGCATGAAATGGCCCACATCAAGAACCGGGATGTGCTGCTGATGGCAATGTGCAGCGTACTCCTCGGCACCATCGTCCTTCTAGCCTGGTACGCATCACGAGTCATGATTTTCGGTGGAATGGGCAGAACAAGAAGAAGCTCCTCTTCAGGCGGCGGCGGCTTAGGTCAGATTATCATCATCGTTGCGGCCCTTGCACTGATTATACTGGCTCCAATCATGGCTCAGCTCATTTACTTTTCCATCTCCAGAAAGCGAGAATACCTGGCGGATGCCTCCTCAGCTCTATACACCAGGTACCCCGAAGGGCTGGCTTCAGCACTGGAAAAATTAGCCGCCTCCACCAACCAGCTAAAATCAGCCAATAAAGCCACAGCACCGATGTACATTATCAATCCTTTCCGCAAGCGAGGTATGGCTGCCAGCGACCTTACCAGCACCCACCCTCCTATATCCGAGCGGGTACGTATCCTGCGCTCCATGGCCGGTGCCTCCTTCGCTGACTATGATACGTCCTATCGGAAGGCTCGTGGTACCAGCAAGGTATTGATCTCCGCCGCTGCGGTAACAGCTGCCGGAGCCCTTACTCTGCGAGCACCACAGCCACCGGCGGCAGAAAAGCTGGAAGAAGTCCAGCGGGCTCGAGAGACCTCGAACTTAATGTGGAACCTAAACAAGTACAACACCATAACCTGTGCCTGCGGCACCAAGCTCCGGCTGCCACCTAGCTTCAAATTGCCCCAACTCAGGTGCCCACACTGCGGCAGAATCAACACAGTTTGAGATGTGGGAACAGATAAGGTCCAACCAGACCAGGTCGGCGATACTTGTCTTCGGGATGGGAGCAGTTTGGCTTCTGCTCGGCTTTGTTTTTGGCCTACTTACCAGCTATATCACGCCTCTAGACCGATTTGAGAGCGTCATATATGGCATAATTTTCGCCTCGGTACTTTGGGTATTTATTACCTTGGCCGCCTATTTTCACGGAGACAGCATCCTGCTGGCGTTGTCAAAAGCCAAAAAAATCAGCTCCAATGACCTCCGCCGCATCTACAACATAGTCGAAGAGTTGAAGATCGCCTCAGGGCTGGAAACAATGCCTTCCATATACATTATCGATGACCCGGCACTGAACGCCTTCGCCGTCGGCCGGGACCCAAACAAGGATGCCATCATCGTGACCTCAGGATTACTGACAAAACTCAACCGGGACGAGCTACAGGGTGTCATCGGACACGAGATAGCTCACATCAAAAACCGCGACGTGCTCCTGATGTCCCTATGCATCACGCTCCTCGGCACCATGAATATTGTAACATGGATCTTTTCGCCAAAGCGCCTATTACTATTCATAGGAGGGTTACTACTTATAAGTCCAGGCTTAGTCATCGTAGCCTTCGGACTCATGGGAGGCTGGGGAATAATGTTCAATATGTGGTCATTGATCACAATTTTTCTCTTTATTCCCGCACTTATGCTATTGATGCCATTCATGGCTAAACTCATTTACTTTGCCATCTCCAGGAGAAGGGAATACCTGGCGGATGCCTCCTCTGCCCTGTACACCAGATACCCTGAGGGCTTGGCATCAGCCTTAGAAAAGATAGCCGCCTCCACCAACCAGTTGCTATCGGCCAATCCTGCCACAGCACCGATATATATCGTCAACCCATTCCGCAAGAGAGGTATGGCTGCCAGCGACCTCACCAGCACTCATCCACCCATTTCCGAGCGGATACGCATCCTCCGCTCCATGGCTCATGTCTCCTACACTGACTACGACCGGGCTTATAGACAAATTCGCGGCACCGATAAGAGCGTGATTCCCGCCGCTGCCGTAGCCAGCGCTGGCGTTGTCCCAATGCGAGCAGCCATG
>JADHXB010000033.1 GCA_016783155.1 Dehalococcoidia bacterium | reverse complement strand
CAGCAATACATTCTTAGCACTGTATACACTGATATCGGCGGTAGCGCTTAAGCCACCCCTAAGCTCGACATCATACGGGTCCAGCTCGATGGTGACAGCGAATTTAACAACACTGGCTTCCTCTATTCCATAGGGTGAAATGAATGCTACCGTCCCCGTAAATACTTTGTCGGGGACGGCATCCACAGCAATCATGGCTTTTTGCCCGGGTTTGACTTTCATAATATCGATTTCATCCACGGTACCTTGGAACCTTATGGACTTGGTATCAACAAGCTTGACGGCCGTCCTCGATGAATAGTCCTGCGCAGAAAGGACGGAGGATTTTTTAAGGTCGACGCTGACTACAGTGCCGTCAGCCGGGGCTATGATGGCTGTGTTCATGATGTCCTGCTTGGCTTGATATAAGGCTATTTCTGCGCTTTGCAGGCTGAGGTTGTATTGCTGCAACGTCTTCCAGTTAATTCCACCTCCGCTTTCAAAGATTAGCGTTTGATTTTCCAGGACATCGCGGCCCACAAGAAGGTCAAGCTTGGCGATATACAACTTCTTTGCAGCTTCGATTGCTTGAGCATCATCCTGTGCCAGATAGTCCTCCAGCTCCTGTAAAGAACGCAGGGACGATTGCAGAAAACCAACGCTGGTAGGAGTATCGGCGAACTCAAAGACGAACCTGCTCTTGATAGATATCGTGCTCTTGGCCAGCTGTTTAACTATAACCATTTCCTGCTGGGCAGCATCAAATTCAGGCACCACTTTCTCATAAGCACCGATCTTCATATCCCTGGCTATATTCATCAGCTTCTGGCGGTACTTCTCCAGGTAAGCAACCACCATCTCGTCATTGGATGACTCATCTGGGGAACTGCCCGCGGTAAGGTCAGGGTTGTAAGTTGAGTTTGTCTTGGCTCCGGCTAATACGGCGGCATCTGGCTTGAATTTTATCAGGTCCTCGCATACTTCAATATCGAAATATGTCATGACAAGCCAATACCCGGCGTCCTTGTAGTTCCCCTGCTTAAAATAATTAATAGCCGCATCCATATCTTTTTGTGCCTCGTCACATAAGCGGGGCGCGCCCAAGTCCGGGTAATTATAAGGGAGATGGTCCGTACCGCATCCGAATGAAATATCATTTTTCGCTGTCTGTATGCTGAACAGGGCTGTTCTAATGGCGTTTTTCTGTGCCGTATTATCAAGCATGGCTAATAGGGCGCCCTGCTTGACCCTGTCCCCTTCTTCTACCAGTATTTCACTGACCTGTCCCGTAGTTCCAAACTTCAGGTCAAACTCATTGGGCATGTTGAGAGAGCCATCGGCAGATACGACGATATCGAGGTCTCCCCTTTTCACTTCAAAGGTTTGCCCGGTAGGAACCACATTGTTGCTGCAGCCGCTGAGCAATAGGGAAAGCAAACTCACATTTATCACAAGTATGTTTACTATTCTTTTTTTCATTTTATCTGTGAGGTCGTCCTGGAGGAGTCGTAACTATCGGCGCTCCAACTACGGACTTTTCTTCAATTATCACCTTATCTCCTTCACTCAGACCCGATAATACTTCGGCGAATTGGTAGTTTTGCCTGCCGAGGGTAACCTGCCTTTTCTCGGGTTGGCCCGTGGCTTCGTCAGTGACTGTTACGAACGACCCCGCAGGGGTGGTTGTAACCGCCGATAAAGGCACCAGTAATACGTTTTCAGCATTGTATATGGCAATATCAGCCGTGGCGGTAAGGCCGCCCTTGAGCTCTACATCAGAGGGGTCAAGCAGGATGGTCACATTAAATTTAACCACATTGGAGGTGTCCGCTGTACCATAGGGCGAAATGAACGACACTGTGCCAGCAAATTCTTTGTTGGGTACAGCATCTATGGAAATCATCGCCTTTTGCCCGGCTTCTATTTTTAGTATATCAATCTCATCAACCAGTCCCTGGAACTTTATCTGGGAGGTATCAACAAGTTGAACGGCAGTTTTGGATGAATAGTCCATGGCGGAAAGGACATCATTCTTTTTAACGCCCACGCTTACCACCGTGCCATCAAAAGGTGCCAGTATTACTGTCTTCAGCAAGTCATCTTTCTTATTCTCAAGAGCCACTACAGCATTTTGTAAATCGAGCTTGTACTGCTGCTCAGCTTTCAAGGAGAGGCCATGCTTCAATACATAATCGTTGCTTCCTAAAATGGCGTTGCAGATTTCGGTGTAATGCCTCGCTATACGCAGGTTGTCATATAGTTCAGGTGAATTGAGGTCGCCGTTTTCTATGCCTTTCTGCGCTGCATTCAATTTTTCTTCAGCGGCACCGTAAAAATATAAGCTTATGTCCTCGCCGTAAACAGTCGCATAGTTATGCGTCTTTATGACGTTGACATCGCTTATCACCGCTTTGCTAATTCTGTCAACTCGCTTGGAAAGAGTATCAAACATCGGCCCTGCTTCATCATATTTCCCCTCGGCAGTCAATCCCCTGATGGTCTCGATATCTGCCTGGCCCTGCTTGATTAAATCAACCACCTTGCGCACCTCCCGGATGTAAATTGCCGCAAACGGGTAGTACGGCTGGACCAATAAGGAGGTTGCTTCTTCGTTAATGAACAGCGCTATGCTGCCCAAACCGGACTTCGGGTTGTTTATGGTATCTTCAAGTATTTTTATACAGGACTCCAGGTCAGACAAGGCGACATACAATTCAGATGAAGCCGCAGCATAATTACCGGCCTGGAACAGCTCACGCGCCCTGGTAACCTCATACTGCGCCCAGGCGAAGGATATTAAAGCAGTGTAGTTTGGGTAATAAGATGAATAACCAATACCCGAATAGAGTGTATTCGGTATTGGTGTAGTGGTAGTCACACCAGGCGTGGTAACGATTCGAGGCTGTAAGCCCCAGTATCCAGGAGGCACTGGAGGTGGAAGCCAAACAGGGTCCCAAACAGTAGTGGTCCCAGGAGGAGTAGTAGCACTAGCATAAAGTTGATCCGGAAACTGGGGCAGCAGCGGCACTGTTTCGTAGAGGTTGCTTAACACAGTCTGCACATTGTTATTGGACGACATGATGTCCAGCCGCTTTGCCGTATCATCCAGCCTGGCCAGTATTGTCCCTTCCTTGACGAAATCCCCCTCTTCCACCAGCACATCCTCGACATTGCCAGGTGCGCCGAAGCGCAAGTCAAACGCCTGCGGCATTACCAGATTGCCATCCACTGAGACAGTTATTGCCAGGTTGCCGAGCTGTACAGTGGCAACCTGCTTTTCTAATTCCGACGGGTCTGATTTTGGAGCACAGCCGATACCCGAAACGCACAAAATAGACACACAAAGGATGGTAACTAATTTATTAAGTATTTTGGGCATGTTTTTATATAGAGTTTAGCAAATATCACTACAGCAGAGAAATATTAAGGCATTATTAAGGCTGTAATTACCACTGGGACACCGAAATTGTAAAAGTTAAACGGCTCTCTTTCCTCAGTCTTCTTTGTACCTTGTTCTATTTTACATATACTATAATGATGGACTGTTTCCCGAATTTAGTCTTTTTGTAAAATCTATGTAAAAAATCCACTATTTCAAATTGACCCACTACCGGCCATTGACATAAATCAACCGAGTGATACAATTATCGCTAATGTATACACAAATAAAAAACTTCGCCTTCATAGATGGGAATAATTTACGCCTTACATTTCAGGAGTTGAATATTTATTTACCACTCGACAAGCTACTATTATATCTTCAGAAGAAGCACAATGTTACCACGGCATATTATTTCATTGGGCATATACCGGCACTTCAGAATCATTATGATGAATTAACTTCTTTTGGCTATACCATGAAACACCGGACACCATCTAGACAAGATGGCAAATGGGATACATGCCCTAAATGTGGCCATTATTATGAGATACAGAAACGGAAATTAAAATGTGATTGTGATGCCGATATTGTGCTACAAGCCATGGACGATATTGGTGATTATACTAGGGCAATTATCATTAGTAGCGATGGTGACTTTGACAATCTAGTAACAAGACTTATTCAATTAGATAAACTTGATATGGTAATAGCTCCCTGCAAAAGGGGATGTTCTGCCTTACTAGTTAAAGCTGCTAGGGGTAGAATTACGTTTCTTGATGAGCTATTAGACGAGCTAAAAAAGTTTTGAGGGAGAACCTTATGGGACTCTCACCCACAAGATGCTCCCTCGTCGTGATAACGTACTATAACACATTATGTTGACATTGTCAACACCCATTGTCAACCGCTGTTGTCAACCCCATTGTTAATCCCATTGCTAATCCCCGTGGTTAATCCCACTGTTAAGCGCACTGTTAACCTTATGTCCAAATTGACCCACTACCCGAGATTGGGCTAGGTACCCACCCCTGTAAAAACTCTCAGCAGGGTAGCCAACCTCAAGCGGGGTATGTCGGTCTGAAGAAAGGGGATGAGTATTGTGACTTAATCAGGGGCACCAAAAATTGCTTCTTTTAACTGTATCTGCCCCCGGGACCGGTGGTAAAATGGAAAATAGGTCTATCTACTCTCCTGATAATCAATGGGCAGTGCTTAAGCCCCTTTGGAACAAAGATTAGACAACTTTTGGTTAGTATATATTTTTCGTCATCCAACCATAATTCGACTTCTCCACACAAATCCTGTGGATCTTCCGGATTACTTCCAAAAAACGTTATGACTTCGTCAAAAGGGTGCGTATGAGCTTCTACTATGGACTGCTCAGACCCTTTCCAGTACCAGACACATTCCACATAGAAGGCCCCTTTTATTACATCATCGTCTAACCATAGCAAACGAGTCGACGCATCGGTGGGTTTCCTTTCGAGCCTCCACGAAGGGAGGTTCACATCAGGTTTCATGCCCGTGATAATATACTTCCCGTATTTCGTTTCCATTTTCTGCAATTCCTCTTTCTAACTTTTGTGATTCTAGGTTCGGTCAAGTTAGCCATTCATTTTTCTTTCTTGAGGGCTAACCACTACCTGTGAACATTATATCACACTGATTATGACTTTCTGCCACATTTAAAAGCTCAACCCGGGCTGAACGCTGTAGAGCAAACGGTAAACTTTATGCTAGAAATGTATAGTCTTAAACCAACAGGAAGGAATGCCGTCCGCTCGTATTGAGGTTTCAGTGTTTTACAAACTACACGTGGTGAGGTAATATTCCTCCAAGAGCAGGTTACGCTAGACAAAGGCGCGTCGGAAACCACATCAGGTGACGGGATAAAACAATGGCCCGAAGACGATGCCAACTTTATGCTGAGGCTTCCGAAAATTAAATGATTGCCTAATATCCCAGGAGGTGACCATGAGAGCTGTAATAATGCCAGGTTTTTCAGAATTGATAATCACAGCTAATCCTACCCAGGAGGTGACTCGGAAGGGAATGATCTCCATTATTATGCCATGGCTTTATGCACCCTGGCCAAACGCTCAGAAGAAAGGCATTATCGAAATGGAGATAGACGGCGATACGTTAAGGGCATTGCTTGAGGAACTATCGGCCAGATACAAGGAGGCAAATGTTGATTTCCAGCCGATTAACCCAAAAACTAATGACCTGGACTTCGATTACGATGTCCTTGTTAATGGCAAGAATTACGTAGCTTCAGCTGATGGCCTTGACGCAAAGCTGAAAGATGATGATACCGTAATAGTTAAGATGCTTTGGCGCTGGGACGGCTAGCTGATGGTAGGGAAAAGATGCTAGAGCAAAACGAGCTTATCAGATACAATCGGCAACTGATAATCCCGAATTTTGGAGAAGAGGGGCAAAGAAAACTAAAAGACTCGCATATCATAATTGTCGGCATCGGTGGGCTAGGCTGTGCTTCAGCAACTTATCTAACCGCTGCTGGTGTCGGGCACATTACCATCGTTGATTTCGATACCGTGGAATTGTCTGATTTAAACCGGCAGATTCTCTATTGGGAAGATGAAATAGGGGATAGGAAGGTAGTGGTTGCTCAAAGAAAATTGTCCAAGCTAAATCCCTCAGTAGAAATCACTCCTATCTTCGCCAAGATAACGAATGAAAACGTCCTTGGCATTATCGATAGGTCTCAAGTAGTAGTCGATGGCCTAGACAATTCTGCCACGCGGCTGGTGGTGAACTCGGCTTGTATTAAGCAGAATATACCCTACATTTATGGCGGTGTTTCGCGCTTGCGAGGCATGATTACCACCATAATACCCGGACAAACACCTTGCTTAGCGTGTCTTCTCCCTGAGAGTGTCGAGGGACTCGGGGGACTCGGGGTCCTCGGTGTAACTCCGGCGCTAATAGCCAACCTGCAAGCTCTAGAGGTAATTAAACTACTTATCGGTCATAGCCCATCCTTAGCCGGGAAATTGCTAATTTTCAATGGTGATGACATTAAGTTCCGGGTCTACGAGATAAGGAGAAACGAAAACTGCCCAGTTTGCTCCCAGGCATTACACCTGTAAGAAGAAAGGGAGCAATTCTATTAACATTGCTCCCTTTCCTAAACAACACCCTGGATATGACTGCCAACCAAAGCAATAACTTATCTATGCACTGGCTTAGGGCTCTACTTTTTTCTTTGCTTCTTCTCTTTTTGGGCTTTTAGCGCCCAAAAAACCTTCTCCGGCTGAGCGGGGAGGTCCTTAATCCAGACTCCAGTAGCGTCATAAATGGCGTTAATCAACGCCGGCGGAGCTGAACAGCAGCTCCCCTCGCTTGCTTCCTTAGCCCCAAACGGACCATAGGGGTCATTGGTTACCACGTGTAACACCTTAGTCATAGGTGCTTCATAAGCACGGGGACGCATGTAGTCTATCAAGTTTGGGTTAAGGGTTTGCCCTTGGTCCATCTTGAATTCCTCATACAAGGCGGCGGATACTCCTTGATGATACGATCCACCCTGAACTTGAGTTTCCACCGCTGGTGGATTGAGGGGGAAGCCGCAGTCATGAGCTATCACGCTATTATCGGTACACTTTACTACTCCCGTCTCCACATCCACCTCTACCTCGGCTGCCTGTGCGGTGAAGCTATAGTTGGTACCGATGTCGCCAACACCCTTGCTCAGGTCAGCTAGGCCCAAGATGGTTATTCCCTGGGTGGAATAGCCACGGCCAATGATTACCTTACCCGGCGTCTCATAGCAGGCAATTCTGACCAGCCTTTCCCAAGGCATATTCCTCTGAGGATTCGACTTAACAAAGACCTGTCTATTCTTAATCTCCACCTCTTCTGGTGTTACACTAAACTGTTGAGCGGCGACCTCCACGAGCTGTCGCTTGGCATCCTCAGCAGCATTCATTGCCGCCTGACCAGCGAGTACAGTAACCCGGCTACCATAGCTACCCGGGTCAACAGGTGTGAATGCCGTATCCACTCTCTTTATATCTATATCTTCCAGTCCCACACCGAGCACCTCAGCAGCGATAGCACAGCATACGGTGTCTGACCCTTGTCCTACATCCGAGGCCCCAGTGAGGTAATTGATACTGCCGTCCTCACATACCCTTACAATGGCAGCGCAAGCATTGTGAGCGCTGAGTTTCGTCCCACCGTTGTATGTTGCTGCGCTAAAACCAATACCGTAGGATTTATGCCCTTCTACTTTTTTCGTTTTCCTCTTTTCCTCCCAGTTTGTCGCTTCGGCAACCTTTTCAATGCACTCCTTTACACCACAAGTCGCCATGTGTACTCCGTTAATCGTTTCGTAAACCTTACCCGGTTCAGGGTTTTCAATGGCATTTCTAAGCCTGATCTCCACCGGGTCTAGACCAAGCTCTTCAGCCATCATGTCCAGCTGGACGTCGGCTGCGAACCGGCTATGATACAATCCGTGTCCTCTCATGGCTGCCGAACTTGGGTTGTTAGTAAAGTAGTTATAGGCGTCAAATTTGAAATTAGGCAGCTCATAGGGCAGGGTCATACAGGTTCCAGTAAGAAACATGGTGAGCGGGCTCATACGGGTATAAGCACCTCCGTCGGCAATAGCCTTGACGTATGTCGCCTTTAAAATGCCATCCTTGGTGACACCTGTCTTTATGGTAATCCACATCGGATGGCGCCGTAGATCGGTAGTGAGCGTATCGAACTGGGTATACACCAGCTTCACTGGCCTGCCTGTCTTCTTAGCCAGCATGGGCGCCGCAAAATCGCAGTGCGTCATGTCATTCTTAGTGCCACCAAAGTCAGAGCCGATAAAAGGCTGTATTACTCGCACATTGCTGAGCGGTAAATTAAAGCACCTTGCTAGAATTCTATAGGGAAAATACGGGCTTCCCTTCGCCCCCTGAAAGACCAGACGATCAGGACCAGGCCAGTATGCGACCACCGCCGGTGTCTCTAAATATCCTTTGGCCATGCGGGGAGTCTGGAAGATATCCTCACGTACAAGGTGGGATTCGGCAAAGGCTTTGTCCACGTCACCAAACGTCCAGTGATACTCAACACATATGTTCCCCGGGCGGTTATCATGAACCAGAGGTGCCCCTTCTTTCATCGCCTCGAAGGGATCGAAGACACCGGGGAGTGGTTCATACTCCACCTCGATGAGGTCACAGGCCTCCTCAGCAATATCTTCACTGATTGCCGCCACCGCCGCCACGCCCTCGTACTGGTAGCGCACCTTCGTCGTAGCAAAAGGTTCTTCATCACGAGTTGGCCCACTCCAACCCCACTTGAAACCATTGAAGTCCTTGCCAGTCGTCACCGCTTTTACGCCAGGTAACTCCTCAGCCTTGCTGGTGTCAATATTGAGTATCCTGGCATGAGCGTATGGACTTCTCTTTATCTGTCCCCATAGCATACCAGGCAGTTCAATATCAGCGGCGTATTTGGCTTCTCCAGTAACCTTAGCCCTGGCATCAACCCGGGGCATTGCTTTTCCTATAACCGAATAATTCCCAAAGGTCTCTTCCATTCTATTGACCTCCTCGCATCTTTTCCGCGGCAATTTCTATAGCTTCGATATATTTAACGTAGCCTTCGTCGGCACACAGATTGCCCTGTATCGCCTCTCTGACCTCCTCTCGGGTTGGGCTGGGATTCTCCTCTAGCAAAGCTTTGGCCGACATAACCATCCCAGGGGTACAAAATCCACATTCTATAGCACCGTACTCAACCATGGCTTCCTGGATGGGGTGAAGCTTGTCACCATCAGCCACCCCTTCAATGGTAGTAACTTTGCGGCCGTTAGCCTGTAACGCCAGTACGGAACATGACCTGACCGCCTTGCCATCAATATTAACCGTGCAGGCACCACAAGCACTATCGAGACAACCCACCTTTGTGCCCGTCAGCTTAAGCTCGTTCCTCAGTAGCTCAACAAGCAGAGTATTTGCTTTTACCTTCAACTCGCAAGGCTTCCCATTGACTGTTAACTTTAATTCCTTCAGTTCACCTTTCATATTCTAACCTCCTAAAAAAGTCAGGCTGCTTTGGCTCTTTCTAGAGCTTTGGTTGCGGCTCGCCTAACGAAGACCTTCACCATCTCCTGTCTGTATTCCGCCGAACCATGGACATCAACAGGAGGGCTAGCCTCTGTTGACGCTACCTCTCCCGCCTCGACAAGCAGGCTGTCATTAAGCACCTTACCAATGAGTTTCTTTTCCGCACCTCTAGCCCTTAACGGAACGGAGGCACAATTACTAAGAACTATCCGAGCATCTTTGCAAACGCCATCCTTTGGGCTCAAGGTAATTGACACTGCTGCCCCGACAACCCCCATATCCCCCTTCATTACCATGAGTTTCTCACAGGCAATACCCGTATGGGATAGGGGGGTCGGCACTTGAATTTCAGTAAGCATTTCATCAGGTTCAAGGGCTACCTCAAGATAATCTTTAGAAAACTCTTCCACTTCTATAATCCGTTCCCCCCCCGAGCCAGCTAGCTTTAATTTAGCATTTAATGCGATGAGAACTGGAGCTGGATCGCCGGCGGGGTCGCCATGACACAGGTTACCCCCGATTGTGCCCCAGTTTCGAGTCTGGATTGTAGCCAGATTTTGCTCCATTTCGCTGAGCACCCTGAAATGCTTCTGGATAATCGGAGATTTCTCTATGGCTCGATGTATGGTCAACGCCCCAATCCTCAAACCTTCTCCCTCATCGTATTTAATATAGTCCAGAGCTGCTATGCCCTTTATATCGATCAAGTATTCGGTAGTGAGCAAACCTCGCTTCATGACAACCAGCATCGACTGCCCCCCGGCAATTATTTTAGCCTCTCCTTTGTACTTGGAAAGCAGAGCAATGGCTTCATCAACTGTTTTAGGAGCGAAATACTCAAAATCCCCTATCATCTTACCTCCTTAATTCAAAAGTAGTACGCATTCTACTAAATCCCTAAATTCTCTGTCAAAGTTGTTGCATTAATCGCCATAAAGCTGTAGAATTTGCGATTGGCAAGGAAAGGAGGCTTTATGGCTACAGCGAAGGTTCAAGAGGTGCCAGTGGTCTGGATGCAGACAGGTACCTGCACCGGATGTTCAGTCTCAGTCCTCAATTCAGTCAGTCCGACCATCAAAAATGTTCTCATTGACGAAGTCGTCCCCGGTAAACACGTAAGCCTGAAATTCCAGGCGACCTTAATGGCTGGCCAAGGAGAGGCCGTGCTCAAGGTGCTCGAGGAGACACCAAAAGCCAGCAAGGGTGGCTATGTTCTGGTAGTCGAAGGCGCTATACCCACCAAAGATGGCGGTGTTTACGGGGTGTTAGGTGAGAAAAACGGCAAGGAAGTGCCCATGACATCATGGGTTGAATCTCTGGCTAAAGATGCCCTGGCTATAATAGCCCTCGGCACCTGCGCCGCTTTTGGCGGCATAGCTGCCGGCAAACCCAATCCAGGTGGTTACGTGGGCACAGATACATTCTTGAAATCCCGCAAGATAGCTAAACCGCTGATCAATATCCCCGGTTGCCCACCCCACCCCGACTGGTTCATAGGCACTGTCGCCTCAGTGCTGCTTCTTGGTCTCCCCAAGCCGGAAGACCTGGATGAACTAAAACGCCCCAAGGCTTTCTTCGGCAAGCTAATCCATGAGAATTGTCCCCGTCGAGCCTATTTCGATGAGGGCAAATTCGCCCGTAAGTTCGGTGAGCCGGGATGTCTCAATGAGCTTGGATGCAAGGGACCGGTTACCTACGCCGATTGTCCCTTAAGGCTGTGGAACCACGGGACAAACTGGTGCATCGGTGCTGGTTCGCCCTGCATCGGCTGCTGCGAGCCCGGATTCCCAGATTTAGTAGCACCTTTTTACCAAAAACTGACCGACGCCACCTTGCCTATGATAGGCAAACTCCAGGGAAAGGAGAATTAGGAATTGAGCAAAATTGTAGTTGACCCTATCACCCGCATTGAAGGACATCTCAAGGTTGAAGTCACCACCGAGAATGGCGTGGTAAAGGATGCCCACAGTTCGGGTATGCTGTTCAGAGGCATCGAAATTATCCTCCGGGGCAGAGACCCACGCGATGCCCAGAGGTATACCCAGCGTATCTGCGGGGTCTGCCCCACCAGCCATTCTATAGCCGCCACCCTGAATTTGGATAGTGCCTTCGGTATCTCGGACAAGATACCCGATAATGGCCGAGTTGTTCGTAACCTAATCCTGGGTGCAGCTCATATCGCCGACCACATCCTTCACTTTTATCACCTGACAGCTCTCGATTACGTGGATGTCACCAAGGTGCTCAAGTACGATGGTGATGACCCAGTCTTAAATTCAGTCAAGGAATTTGCCAAGCGAGGAGAGCTAGCCCCCTTCGTGCCTCGCTATGAAGGTGATTACCGCCTTAGCGACAAGATTAATATAGAGGCCACAGCCCACTACGTTAAAGCCCTGGAGATGAGACGCAAGGCACAGGAGATGCTTACTATCTTCGGCGGCAAGATGCCACATAATATGGCAGTCATTCCCGGAGGTGTTACCGAGACCGTCACCGTGGACAAAATAACTTCCTTCTTATGGAGGCTGAACGAGCTAAGGGACTTCATCGACAACGTCTACATTCCCGATGTCCTGGCAGTGGCTGAAGCTTATCCCGACTATTTTGAAATCGGCGCTGGCTGCGGTAACCTGCTCTCCTACGGTAGCTTCGACCTTGAAGGCAATCTTCCTGACTACACTAAGAGGAAGAGGTTACTGAAGCAAGGGACGGTTTCAAGTGACCTCAAGCTGGGAGCGTTGGAGCCCGATAAGATCATAGAGTATATAAAACACTCCTGGTATGATAATTCAAGCACCGGGAGACACCCTACTAAAGGAATGACAGAGCCACAGCCTCATAAGAAAGGGGCTTACTCATGGGCAAAAGCTCCTCGGTACGATGGCAAAGTCTATGAAGTTGGCCCGCTGGCCCGTATAGCAGCTACCTATGCCAGCGGCGAGCCAACGGTTAAGAAACTGGTCGATTCCGTTCTCTCCAAGTTCAACGCCAGTCCCAAGGCTTTATTCTCAGTTCTTGGTCGTCACGCCGCCCGTGCCCTCTACACCAAATTTGTGGCTGATTCCATGCCTGGCTGGCTACTCGAACTAAAACCAGGCAATCCGGCTTATGTAGACTACGAAATCCCCGATGAATCTACTGGAATGGGGTTGGTCGATGCCGCCAGAGGTGCTCTTGGGCATTGGATTGAGATAAAAGATAAGAAAATCGCCAACTACCAGTGCGTGGTGCCCAGTACCTGGAATCTGGGGCCGAAGGATGACAAGGACCAGCCAGGTCCGGTGGAACAAGCCCTGATCGGCACCAAGATAAAGGACGAAAACAACCCCTATGAAATCGGGCGCATAGTACGTTCCTTCGACCCCTGCCTAGCTTGCGCCATCCACGTTATTACACCTAAAGGAAGAACCATTGGAATATACAAGGTCTGCTGAGACTGTCTGTCATTCTGAGCCCTTCGCCTCCGTGTCATTGCGAGCCGAAGGCGTGGCAATCTGTGCCTGGCAACCACGTCTGCTTTCGTTGAGATCGCCACGGGGCTACGCCCCTCGCGATGACAGTGGAAACTGTCATTCTGAGGGAGCGAAGCGACCGAAGAATCTCGCTCGGAGTGAAAGTAACGAGGAATTTGGAGACTATTCGCTATTGCTCAGGGTGACAAGAGAGAGCAGTCATAGAATCACCGTTCTGGGGATAGGCAACCTGCTGCTCAAAGACGAAGGTATAGGCATCCATGTGGTTCAAAAGCTAGCTGGTGTTGTAAGCGACGCCAATGTCAACATAATTGACGCTGGCACTTACCCCGACTTTCTGACTCTGGTAGATACAAGCATAGACAAACTGATTGTAGTCGATGCTGTCAAAGCTGACAATGAGCCAGGTACTATCTACCGTCTTACCCTGGATGACTTGGATTTAGATTCGACATCACCTATCTCTTTGCACGAGATAGGTGTTTTAGACAGTCTGAAAATCATGGCCTTGTTTGACAGGCTGCCAGAATCTACGGTGATTATCGGCATCGAACCCAAGACGATAGATTTCGGACTTGACCTTTCCCCAGAAATAGAAGAAAAACTACCCGAAATAATCAATTTGGTTCTCAAGGAGATAGAGGAAACCACAGCTATGGAGGTAAAAAATGATAATCTCTGAGTTAAAGCCGTTTCCGGAAATCCTAGGCTATTTGGACGGGGACAAGAAAGTCTTTATAGTCGGCTGCAAGGGTTGTGCCCAGGTCTGCCAGACCGGCGATGAACCTCAAGTTCTGGAGATGAAGCAGAAACTGGAGGAGGAAGGCAAGACTATCACCGGCTATTGCGTTATTGATTTTCTCTGTGACAAAGCGCTGGTCAAGACCAGGCTGTTTCCGCATGAGGATGAGATAGATGCTGCCGATTCTCTGCTGGTGATGACCTGTGGCATCGGAGTCCAGGCTACTGCTGCCGTGGTAAACAAACTGGTTCATCCGGCGGCTAACACCATAAATGTCGGCGGTGCCAGTGGGGAATGGCGGGGCAGCGAGCGCTGCCGTGAATGTGGCGACTGCGTGCTGGACTTAACCGGCGGCATTTGCCCACTGACTGCCTGCACCAAATGGCTCATCAACGGGCCTTGCGGCGGCACTAAAAACGGCAAGTGCGAGGTTGAACCCGATGTACGCGATTGCGGCTGGCACTTAATCTACGAGAGGCTGAAAAAACTAGGTCGGCTGGATAAAATGCAAACCATGCCGATAGTCAAAAACTACGCCAAAATGCAGCCGCCAAAGCACTTGAGGTCCACAATAATGTGGGCACTGGAGCAGCAAGAGACAAAAGTTTAGCTATCCCCGAAGGAGGTAACCATACTATGAGTCTGCGTGAAAAACTTAAGAGCGGCAAGTTCGTGGTCACCGCTGAAATCGGTCCGGCTAAAGGTGTGGACATCCATGAGTTCAATGAGAACGCCGAATTACTTAAAGGCAGAATAGATGCGGTGAACTGCACCGACCAGCAGAGCGCTGTGATGAGGCTGGGCTCACTGGTTGCTTGTCATTTGCTCAAACAAAAAGGCATCGAGCCAGTGTTCCAGATGACATGCCGCGACCGTAACCGCATAGCGCTCCAGTCGGACTTGCTCAGTGCTTACGTTATGGGTGTTGAGAATGTCCTCTGCCTCACCGGAGATTATGTTACCTTAGGAGACCATCCTGATGCCAAACCTGTCTTCGACCTCGATTCCGTCTCCTTGCTGTATGCTGCCCGACAACTGGAACAGGGCAAAGATTTAGCTGGCAAAGAGCTAAAAGGTACACCCAAGTTCTTCCTCGGCGCCTGTGTTACTCCCGGCGCTGACCCTGTCGAACCACAGCTTATCAAGATGGAGAGAAAGGTTAAGGCTGGCGCCCAGTTCTTCCAAACTCAGGCCATCTATGAGCCCAAGACATTCGAAGCCTTCATGAAAGAAGCTAAGAAGTTCGGCGTTCCTGTTCTAGTAGGCATTGTAGTGCTCAGGTCAGCAGCTATGGCCAAATTTATGAATAAGAACGTCGCCGGCATACATGTCCCAGATGAGCTTATTGATGAGATGGACAAAGCCGATAACAAATTACAGAAGGGAATAGAGATAGCTGCCCGCCTCATAAATGAAATGAAGAGCATGTGCCAGGGCACTCACGTCATGGCTATCGGCCTGGAATCCAAGGTGCCGGCAATTCTCGATGCCACCAAGTTGTAATACCGGGACAAGGGGGCAGATGTGCGAATCGTTCGCTTTGTCGCCCAAGGTAAAACCAAATATGGTCTGCTAACCAAAAATACCATAAGCGGACTCCGCGGCAGCCCTTTTTCTCACTTTGAGCATCTTAGCAGCCCATCTGTACTTGATGGTAGCACCTATAAACTGGACAAGGTCAGGCTCCTTGCTCCCTGTCTCCCCTCCAAAATAATTTGCCTGGGGCTTAACTACCGCAGCCATATTGAGGAACTCAAGCTGCCTATGCCCCTCGTGCCACTCATCTTCCTCAAGCCATCCACCGCACTCATTGGCCCCGACGATAAAATCGTCCTGCCCCGTGGCTGGAAACGCATTGACTACGAAGGCGAGCTGGGCGTGGTCATCGGCAAGAAGGCTAAGTATATTCCAGAAGCGGCGGCAAAGGAATACGTACTTGGTTATACCTGTTTTAACGATGTCTCCGACCGCCATGCCCAAGCCGCTGATGGCCAGTGGACCAGAGCTAAAGGTTATGACACCTTCGCCCCAATAGGCCCGTGGATAGAGACAGAAGCCAATCCGGACAACCTGAGACTCGAAACATATCTCAATGGCGATCTCCGCCAGTCTGCTTCTACCAGCGATCTTATCTTCAGAATATCCAAGCTGGTCAGCTTTATTTCCGGTGTAATGACGCTGCTGCCGGGTGATGTCATCGCCACAGGCACACCATCAGGCATCGGCCCGATGAACCCAGGCGATGTAGTCGAAGTCAAAATCCAAAACATAGGTACATTAACAAACTCCGTGGTCGCCCAGGAGCGACAAACCAGTTAGACATGGATGTTTCACAATCCGATGCTTGAACACCACAAGTAACCGTCAATACCGAGAGCTGCATTCTTTGTTTGCCTTATTCTCCATATTTGCTTTGCATTGGGAATTGCTAATGAATATAATGAACATAAAGCA
>JADHXB010000032.1 GCA_016783155.1 Dehalococcoidia bacterium | reverse complement strand
TACAGCTTTGCCGGTGGTGGGAAGCGCTATGGCTGAGGCGGAAGTTACCTGGCAGGATATAGCTGCTATCGCCGTAACCATGGGTCCTGGTCTGGCCGGCTCATTATTGGTCGGAGTGAATATAGCTAAAGCGGTGGCTCTAGCCCAGGGCTTGCCGCTCATCGGCATCAATCATCTTGAAGGCCATATCTACGCCAACTGGTTGAGTGGAGATAATCCTGTTTTTCCTTGCCTTTGCCTTATTGCTTCCGGGGGGCATAGCGATTTGGTGCTTATGAGCGGGCACGGGCAATTCGAGAAGTTGGGACGGACGAGGGATGATGCTGCTGGTGAGGCATTTGATAAAGCAGCCAGGATTCTGGGTCTGGGTTATCCCGGCGGTCCGGCTATAGAGAAAGCTGCCACAGACAGGACAGCATCGTTTCCTTTGCCCCGGGCCTGGCTTAGGGGTAGTGATGATTTCAGCTTTAGCGGATTGAAGACAGCTTTGCTCCATCTGGTTAGGGACAGTGACTTTTCTGATCCTTTGCTGGCGGCTGAGGCGGCAGCCAGTTTTCAACAGGCTGTGGTTGAAGTGCTGGCCACCAAAGCGATAAAGGCTGCGGAAAGGCTGGGGGTGAAGCAGATATTGCTATCCGGCGGTGTGGCTGCCAATAAAGCTCTCCGTGACTGTGTCACCTGTAATTCACCTGTGCCGGTGCTCATACCACCTCCGAGCCTGTGCACCGACAATGCGGCCATGATTGCTGCTTGTGGTTACTACCACTACTACTTGGGCAAAATCGATGGCTATGATATCGATGTGATACCGAGCCTCAGTTTCGGTTAGAAGCTACCGGACACGCGGTACAGTTTCGGAGACGGCAATAGGTCTTGAAGATATGAATCAGCCCCTGCTGCTGGCAGGCAGAAAGGCGAGTATCCGGCTTGAGAAGTAGCTGCTGTTTCATATGCCGAGTTAGTTCATTTTCTCCCGGCCTGGGATAGCGGCGGTAAATTTCAGCCGCCTTTCTCTTTAATTTCAGGTCAGAGCTTATCTCACCCCAGACACAGGCGAAGGGCAATACAGCATTTATAACTATTTCTGAGGCTTTTTCTTGGCCGAGAAGAGCCGAGCTTCGCTTCTTTATAATTCCGAAGTCAAAGTGGTTTCTCCAATAGCCTTGACCGGCGATGACCAAGCCGGTTTCCAGCCAGCGATGTTCAGTTTTTGGGGGTGCTTTCCTTACCAGATGCAATATCCCCCGAAGCAGTCCCGTTTGATGATAACGGGCTAAGAGAAAGTTAAGGGCGATGAGGCGGCGGGTGGGGAAGTTGTCAGGCCGTACTCGGAAAAAGCACCAGTCGTCTTTATTCATGATTTCGGGAATGCTCATGGATTGCCATATCCCTTCTAATTTATCTGTCTCCCTGTCTTCAACTGGCCTATGCCGTTGAGAGGGCAGTAATCCGGCAGTCCCCAGAATCAAAGCTTGTCTGACGAGATCAGTCTCTGGCTCGCCCTTTTCTAAAGAGTTGAGGGATAGCCTATTGGCCAGCTCTTCGCAGGGCTCAGCGTTTTGAGAATAGCCCAGGGCTCTGGCTATGCCACGAAACAGCACTTGCCCCGTCTCTTCTTTCTCCAGGGCTTGGCGGAACAAAGTTGCTTTAGCCATGAACCTTTCCTCCCCGGTAAGGGTAAGCAATTTGTTCATACTATCTGGATTTGAATATCTTTTGGCTTCAGGACAGGAAAATGAGGAATTTGCCGATAGATCGAGGTGCTGATTTAGCTCATCTGAAGAATGGCCGAGAAAGGGACTGAGGCAGATTGTGGGCACGGTTTTGCCATTCTGGAGCATGGTTGGAGATTGGTTGTCTTGCAGACACACGACGTGTAAAGATATATTGTTATATTTTGGGTCTCGGTGATGACCGTGGCTATACCACTGGCTAGATTTAACATGAATCTCGACGTCCCCGCTAATCATCTGGCCGTTGAGGGTAAAAACGGCATCTTTAAAATCACAGCCCCTGTTGTGACTGACTCTGCCCGGATATATTGCCTGAAATCGTTCGCCGTTATCGGTAACCAGGCTGTTTACCAGTTGGCATTGCCAGAGGCGAGCGACGAGTTTTTCTGAAACTTGTGTTTTCATACGATTTTAGCGTTTGGCTTGTATTTGAAACCGGAACGCTCGGCAACCAGGCTAAGCAAAGTGGCCGAGGTTCCTCGTGGTTTATACATTCCGGTTTCCCACTCACTGATCGTCTGCTGGCGGGTGCCCAGCTCATCGGCTAGCCTAGCCTGGGTTAGCTTGAGGTGTTGCCTTAGTGCCCGAACTTGTTGCCCATCCCAGTCGACTTTTTTTCGTTTTTGAGCCATCTCATCTATATCTTACACGGTATAGCGTAAAGATTCAAGGAGCATGGCTTAAATATCAATAGTTGGCCTGACAAAGAATAAAAATGAATAGGCTGATATAATAAACACTACGCTTAGGCGGTACTTAAACAAAGACAATAGGAAAATTAAAATGCCGATCTATGAATACAGGGCGACTGGAAAAGGCTGTGATTATTGCCGAGGTGGATTTGAAGTCAAACAGCGTATAGATGCTAAGCCCCTCGGCAAATGCCCTAAATGTCAGGCGTTGATCAGAAGGCTGATGTCAAGGTTTCGTACCTTTGTAGCCGAAACTTCTGACGAGGTATCAGCGACGGAGAAGAAGGTACGTGAATTTGAGAAGGAGGGGAGGTGGAGTCATGCTGCTGAACTTGCTGATAAGTCTGGACTAGAAGACAGGGCTAGGGAGAATTACAGAAAGGCCGGATATGAACTGTAATGGCGAGACGAAACTTTCAGAAATCCGTAATTTTTTCTACACAGCCCCCTTTACAAACAAAATCGACTGTGCTAATATAATTAGCAGTCTAAGCCAGAGAGTGCTAAAATCTAATAAAAAAAGGAGGTAAAGATGGCGGCTAAACTTCAACCGTTAGGAGGCACGCAAAAAAAGAAGGGCAAACCATATCCTTTTATTGGGGCAAAGATGGCGGTTAAACTTCAACCTTTAGGAGACAGAGTTGTGGTAAGACCAAGCTCGAAAGAAGAGGTGACGAGGGGGGGTATTGTGATACCGGACACAGCTAAGGAGAAGCCTCAGGAGGGCGAGGTCATTGCTGCTGGTCCTGGCAGGATGACTGAGGATGGCAAGCGGATCGCTATGGATGTGAAGGTCGGTGATATAGTGATTTACGCCAAATATGGCGGCAGTGAGCTAAAGGAAAACGATGAGGAACTTATTATCCTCAGGGAAAGCGACATTTTGGCTAAAAAGAGCTCTAAATAAGAGAGTTCAAAAAAAGGAGGTTTTAACAGATGGCAAAACAAATTCTTTATGGTGAAGAGGCAAGGCGAGCCTTAAAAGCTGGCATTGATGCCCTTGTCGATGCGGTTAAGGTCACCCTGGGGCCGCGGGGACGCCCTGTAGCTCTGGACAGGAAGTTCGGCGCACCTACCGTTATTAATGATGGTGTTTCCATAGCCAAGGACATTGAGCTTCCCGACCCGTTCGAGAATATGGGAGCGCAACTGGTCAAGGAAGCAGCAATTAAGACAAATGACAAGTGCGGCGATGGCACCACTACAGCCACTGTGCTGGCTCAGGCAATTGTAACCGGTGGTTTCAAGAATATAGCCGCCGGGGCTGACGCCATGGCTCTCAAACGGGGGGTTGAGAAAGGTGTGGAGGCTGTGATTGGGGAGCTGAAGAAGATGTCGACCCCGGTGACCACGAAGGAGCAGGTGGCGCAGGTGGCGACGATATCGGCCGCCGATTCTGAGGTAGGTGCCCTCATTGCTGAGGTGATGGAGAAGGTGGGCAAGGATGGTGTCATTACCGTCGAGGAATCAAAGGGCTTGTTGTTTGAGACTGAGTACGTTGAAGGTATGGAGTTTGACCGGGGCTACATCAGTCCTTACTTCATCACTAATCCTGAGCTCATGAAAACGGAACTCGAGGATCCCTACATTCTGATTACCGACAAGAAGATCTCGGCCATATCCGACCTGTTACCGGTTCTGGAGAAAGTACTTCAGGTTTCCAAGAATTTTGTGGTTATGGCTGAAGATGTGGAGGGTGAGGCCCTGGCTACTCTTGTCGTCAACAAGCTGAGGGGTACGCTCAATTGTCTGGCGGTCAAGGCGCCGGGCTTTGGAGACAGGCGGAAGGCGATGCTTGAGGATATAGCTATTCTGACTGGAGGTAAGGTCATCTCTGAGGAGGTAGGCCTGAAACTGGATTCAACAACTGTGACTGACCTGGGTCGAGCTCGTAAGGTGGTGGCGGACAAAGATAATACCACTGTTGTCGAAGGCAAGGGTTCTGAGGGGGATATTCAGGGTCGAATCAAGCAGATAAAGGCGCAGATCGATGAGACCACCTCGGACTATGATAAAGAGAAGCTTCAGGAGAGGTTAGCCAAGTTAGCTGGTGGTGTGGCGGTGATTAAAGTAGGAGCTGCCACTGAAGTTGAGCTTAAGGAGAAGAAGCACAGGGTTGAGGATGCTCTCTCGGCGACCAGAGCTGCTGTTGAGGAAGGCATTCTGCCTGGCGGCGGCGTCGCCCTGATCAATACCAGCCCGGCTCTGGATAAGGTAAAGGCGGAAGGGGATGAAGCTACTGGTATTGCCATTCTCAAGCGAGCCTTGGATGAACCACTCCGCTGGATTGCCGAAAATGCCGGACAGGACGGCTCGGTGGTAGTGGATAAAGTGAAGCGCAGCAAGAAAGGTGTCGGCTATGATGCTTTAAAGGATGATTACGGTGACATGGTAGCCAAAGGCATCATTGACCCGCTTAAGGTCACCAGAACCGGTCTGGAAAATGCTTCCAGCATCGCCAACATGATTCTGACCACTGAATCGCTGGTGACTGACATTCCGGAAAAAGAAAAGGCTTCGATGCCACCCATGCCAGAGTATTAGTGTGGCATAGAGGTCAGCCAAGAAGAGCCGCCCTAAAGGGCGGCTCTTCTTGTGTTTTATCTGTCATCGCGAGGGGCATAAGCCCCGAAGCAATCTCAAAGCTTGAGTAGCCTGGCTAGCGGCTTGTCGTCTTTGACAGGTCCCACGATAGCCAGATTCAATTTTTCGCTGGTCAGAAGCTGCTGTGCCACTCGCTTAAGGTCTTTGATAGTAACAGCTTCGACCAGTGATATTATCTCATCTGTGGTAAGGATGCGGCTGGTGAGCAGTTCTTGGGCGCCTAGCCAGGCAGCGACATTTCGGCTGCTCTCCAGGCCCAGCAATAGCCGCCCTTTGGCTATCTCTTTAGCCTTACCAAGTTCGGCTTCAGAGATTTGATCCTTGAGCTTGGAAACCTGGTCAATGATTGACCTCAAGGCACTGTCGACACGGCCGGGGTCAACCCCGGCATAGATTATGACAGCCCCTGAATCGGCGAAGTGGTCGGAGTAGCTGTGAATGTCATAGGCAAGCCCTTGCTGCTCCCTTATCTCGGTGAAGAGGCGGCTGCTCATGCCTTCGCCTAGTATTATGCTGAGCAGGTCAACGGCGAAGCGATCGGGATGGAAAAAGGATAATCCGGGAACACCAAGGCAAAGATGTGCTTGTTCGGTGTCTCGAAACTCGATGTTTAGCCTGGCTATTTTTTGGTCGCCTATGTTGGGAAAGCCTGCTGATACTTTGTTGGGTTTCCATTCGCCCAAAGTCTGGTTGATGGTGTCCTGTACTTGCTTATGTTCAATATCGCCGGCTATGGAGACCACAGTGGTATTCGGTAGATAATGGTTGGAGAGAAAGTCGAGCATTTGTTGGCGGGTTAGAGCAGCTACTGCTTCCTTACTTCCAGCAATGTCACGCCCGAATGGTTGGCCAGGCCACAGGAGCTCGTCTATCAGCATAGCCACCCGTTGTCTTGGTGAGTCAAGGCTCATGTTTATTTCCTCGATGATTATCTGGCGCTCTCGGTCAATGTCGGTGGCGTCGAAGCGGGAATTTCGCAGCAGGTCAACGAGAATATCCAGAGCTAAAAGAAAATGTTCGCTGGTTACCCGGCACCAGAAAGTGGTCAGTTCTCTATCGGTACCACCGTTGATCATGCCACCAACACTTTCGATAGCTTCGCTGATTTCCTTGGAGTTCTGGCGCTTTTCGGTACCTTTAAAGCAAATGTGCTCGATGAAATGGGAAATGCCAGCTTCAGGCTCGACCTCATAGCGTGACCCGGCGGCGATGAAAAAGACCACAGAGACCGCACGAGTGTGAGGCATTTCGCTGGTGAGAAGGCGTAAACCATTATCCAGTGTGACTTTTTGGTGCATAATGGTAGCATTTTACTCGCCACCAACGTCTACAGTCAATGTGGTGCCGATGACAGTTTGTCGCCGTAGGGGAAAGTTGACTTTTACTCGGAATCGCTATATGCTGGTCAGGATTTAGATTTTGTTGGAGAGCATGGAATGAGAATACTTTTGGTCTATCCCAAATATCCGGATACTTTTTGGGGTTTCAAGCATGCCTTAAAGTTCATCTCTAAAAAGGCAGCTTTTCCTCCAATAGGCTTAATAACGGTAGCAGCGATGCTCCCAGAGGAATGGGAGAAGAAGCTCGTAGATATGAATGTAACAGACTTGAGTGACCGGGAGATCGAATGGGCAGATTACGTCTTTGTTAGCGCCATGGCTGTGCAAAAAGATTCAGTCAAAAGTGTTATCAATCGATGTAAGAGATTGGGAGTTAAGATTGTTGCTGGCGGTCCTCTTTTTACTACCGGACATGAGGAGTTTGATGAGGTAGACCACCTTGTGCTTAATGAAGCTGAGATCACGCTGCCATTATTTCTGGAAGAGTTGGGGAATGGATGTGCCAAGCATATCTATACATCTGATAAATGGCCTGACTTAGCAACAACTCCCATCCCGTTGTGGGAGCTTGTTGACATGAGGAAGTATTCGTCAATGAGTGTTCAGTATTCCAGGGGTTGCCCTTTTGACTGTGAGTTTTGCGATATCGTTGTACTCAATGGACACATGCCACGAACTAAAGGTAAGGAGCAGCTGCTGAGGGAACTGGACGAATTGCGCACTCGTGGGTGGCGGAACAGTGTCTTCATTGTAGACGACAATTTCATAGGCAACAAGAGGAAATTGAAGGCAGAAATCTTGCCGGCGATAATCGAGTGGATGAAAAGGAGGAATCACCCCTTTTCACTTTTTACCGAGGCGTCTATTAACCTCGCGGATGACGAGGAACTCATGCATTTGATGGTGGAGGCGAATTTCAATATGGTATTTGTAGGTCTTGAAACCCCAAATGAAGCGAGTTTAGCCGAGTGCGGGAAATTTCAAAATAGGGGGCGTGATTTGGCAGCTGCTGTCAGGAAACTTCAGAGCCACGGTTTACAAGTACAAGGGGGATTTATTGTAGGCTTTGATAGTGACCCTCACACTATTTTTGAAGACCAAATCCGTTTTATTCAGAAGAGCGGAATTGTTGTGGCGATGGTTGGCCTGCTTAACGCGCTCCCGGGCACAAAGCTGTACCGGCGTCTCAAAAATGAGAATCGTCTACTGATGAACTTTTCAGGCGATAATACCGACTGCTCGCTAAACTTCATCTCCAAGATGGACACTGAAACCCTTATGAACGGCTATAAACGCATTGTCAGTACTATTTATACACCAAAGCAATACTATGAACGGATAAAAGTCTTTCTGAAGGAATATAAACCACTGCGGAGACAGCGATCTCGTCCTCAGATTTGGCATTTCGTAGCATTTATTAAGTCGCTGTGGGTATTGGGGATAGAAGCAAAAGGGAGAAGGTATTTTTGGAGATTTCTCGCCTGGACGCTGGCAAGACGCCCCCGATCTCTTCCGATATCGATAACGCTTGCAATCTATGGATTCCACTTTCGTAAAATTGTGGAAAGATACGCTGGTGCACCGGTTTGAATTGATACTTCAACGCTGAGAAAGTCTACTAGAACCAAATGCCTATGAGGGCGTTTACTAATGTAGTGGCAAGGCTTTAGCCTCGCTTTCAACTTGCCTCAAGCGACCCGAAATGATCGCAAATGCATTGAAAAAGCTTGTTCCTGAACACATTCAAGCTAATGGTCGTTGACCTTTTTATATTTCGCTGCTATACTTTGGTGTTGGTCAATGAGATTAAGGAGGCAATGATTAGATGAAAGTGTCAACCGCGCGGCTTACCTTTATGGATGTGGCTATCTCCAGGACAGGTCTTCTCTGGGATGCGGTCTTGGTGGTCGGCTTTGCTTGTCTGACCGCCGCTTTTGGGCAGATAAGTTTTTGGATCGGTCTTGTGCCTACTACGGGACAGACCTTTGCGGTTCTTTTGGCTGGTGCTCTCTTGGGCAGCCGACGTGGGGCATTGAGCCAGCTCAGTTACCTGGCTATAGGGGCTACTGGAATTCCATATTGGTTTGCCTTGGGTGGTCCTATGGGCATTGCCCGCTTGATTGGACCTACGGGCGGTTACTTGATTGGCTTTGTGGCAGTTGCCTTCGTCGTCGGTTGGCTTGCCGAAAGAGGCTGGGATCGACGGGTATGGACAGCAGCTCTAGCTATGCTCGCCGGCGAGATCGTTCTGTATGTGTTTGGACTATCCTGGCTGGCTCACTTTGTTCCTGGCAACACAGTGCTTCAGGTCGGGCTTTATCCCTTTATAATCGGCGATTTGATAAAGGTGGTTGCAGCCGCCTTAATTTTGCCTTCGGGATGGCTATTGCTCCGACGATTTAAGGGTTAACGCTTTAACCCTCTCAAACAGTTCTCACCGAGGTTGTTGGCTTGGAAATCACCTGGCTAGGGCATTCTTGCTTTCGCATCAAGGGTAAGGAAATTACCGTTATCACTGACCCATGCCACCCGAGCTTGGGTTATTCCTTGAGTAAGCTCCAGGCTAACATAGTGACCTTGAGCCACTTTCATCCCGGCCATTGCTACACCGAGGCTATCACCAGCGAGTTCAAAGAGATTAAAGTGCCCGGTGAATATGAACTGAAGGGCGTGGTTATTACAGGTATCGCTACCTGGCACGATGCTGTCCAGGGCGAGAAGCTGGGTAAAAACACTGTTTATCTCCTGGAAATGGATGGGATGACATTGTGCCATTTAGGCGACCTTGGCCATCTTCTGGCGTCTGAGCTTATAGAAGACATGGGCGATATTGATGTATTGCTTTTGCCTGTGGGCGGTGTATCTACCATAGGTGGCTCGACGGCTGCCGAGATAGTAAGGCGTTTGACGCCTAATGTAGTTATTCCTATGCACTACAAGACGGCGGCACTGGCCAAGGAGCTTGAACCTGTAGATAAGTTCTTGAAAGAAGTTGGAATTAAGGAGCAGGTCTCTCAACCTAAGCTTTCGGTTAGCCGGTCAAACATGCCCACCAGCACCCAGGTGGTGATTCTCGATTATCCTCATTAGCCAGACTCTCCCCTTTGACAGACTTCATGCTTCTCACGTAGAATGAGCCTGGTTATGACTTTAGTCAAGAGACTCTATGATTTACAACAAATCGACCTTGACATTCAGAGGGAACAAGAGGCTCTAGATGAGATCAGCCGCCAGTTAGGTGAGAGCGAAGCTTTGCTTAAGGCTAAGGCCGAGTTTCTCGCTGAGCAGGAACATCTGGCCGAGATGGAGAAGCAGCAGCGGGATGTGGAGTGGGAGATTGAAGACCTGAGAACAAGCATCGCACAAGTAAATGCCAAGCTTTACAGCGGTGCAAACAAGAACCCAAAAGAGCTGGTCAGCCTTGAGAAAGAGGTGGAGATTTTCAAGGCCAAGTTGAGAGAAAAAGAAGATAGCCTGCTGGATTTAATGGCTGAGATAGAAACGATACAGGACAAGATAAAGCTAGATGGCGAGCGGCTTAAAAAGTTGGAGATGGAATGGAAGCAGGAGCAGAGGGCCTTAACTCAAAAGCAGGCTAAAGTAGAAAATCGGCTCTCAGACCTCAGTCAGAAGCGGCAGTCAGTAGCCTCGGAAATCACCAAGCAAACACTCGAGCTTTACGAAGGGATTAGACTGAGGAAGGGGCAAGCGGTGGTTAAGGTAGCGCAAGGGAGATGCCATGGGTGCCATCTCACCTTATCAATGAACGAATGGCAACGGGCCAGAGCCGGGGATTTGGCTCAATGCAGTAGTTGTGGCAGGATACTTTATTTAGACTAAGAGTCTTGTCACTACATATGAAATGTTGAGGTAAGTTATCAAGAGCAGAGGATGCAGCTGAATATCTATGCTGACGGAGCTTCCTGGGGCAATCCTGGGCCAGCGGCCATAGGAGCTGTTATTAAGGATGGGAAGCAAAAAGAATTAGCTAGTGTTTCTCAATATATCGGAGAGGCTACTAATAATCAAGCTGAGTATCAGGCGGTCATCGCCGCTTTAAAGGCAGCCGCCAGGTTCAAAGCAACTGAGATTACGCTCTATCTGGATTCAGAATTAGTAGTCAGGCAGCTAGCTGGCAGTTACAAGGTGAGGAACCTTTTCCTCTTTCCTCTATACAAAGAAGCCGCTGAACTGTGTAAGAAATTTGACAATCTATCTATCGTACACATTGGACATGATGCTAATATTGAAGCCCATGCTCTGGCTAAAGCGGCATTGAAGAAGTTCAAAGAACAGCGAGTCTAGATTTGACGGCTACTTAGCCAGGGTGTAAAGTTGATAATGGGCTAAGTAAACCGGGTGGCCGCTCTGACCTAAAAATCAGGGAGGAAAGTCCGAGCTCCACCGGGCAGGGTGCTGGGCAACGCCCAGGAGGGGTGACCCTACGGAAAGTGCCACAGAAACATACCGCTCTTTTTGTTAAGAGTAAGGGTGAAATGGTGAGGTAAGAGCTCACCGGCAGCCAGGTGACTGGCTGGCTGGGTAAACCCCACCCGGAGCAAGACCAAATAGGGGGCTAGAGGGACGCCCGGCCCTAACCCCGGGTTGGTCGCTTGACCTTGGTGGTAACATCAAGGCTAGATGGATGGTCACCGCTCCGAAGGTTGCTTCGGAGTACAGAACTCGGCTTATAGGTTTACTTAGCCTTCTGAGTTTGATTCTATGGGCGTATGCTCTCCCATCAGTGATTATTATAACGACTTTTGCAGATGTGGTAGATAGGACTCCCTATTTCATTAAGGAGGTCTATAATCAGAAGAGACTTCATTCGGCACTTAGCTACTGCTCACCGGATGACTTTGAAGAGCAAATGTTTGTTCAAAAGAATACCGGGGGTATCCCGGCAGACTCTTCTAACCCTCCCTGTCCAACCATAGGGTGGTGTAGACCATGTCTTCTTTGCCTTTCCTGTGCTGGGTGATATCCATGAAGCTACCGACTGCAGCTCGCCTTCCTCTATATTCAGTGGAGGCGACCCTCTCCAAGACCCAGAGTATGTCATCGTTCTTCTTTATGAACCTGTACCTATAAGGAGTGAGGCTCTGCCCTTTCAAGTTCTCTATTGCTTTCCTTCTCACTAACTCTCTATCCTCAGCGTGAACATAGTCAAGAGGATACGTCCCTATCAATTCTTCTGCTGTGTAGCCTGACAACTCTTCAAACAAGGGGCTGATAGAAATGAACTTCCTGTCCTGGACAATGTATATCCCTGTTCTGGCGCTACGAATCAGAGCTTGGCCCAGATCCTCACTACGCTTGCGTTCAGTGATATCACGTGTTACCCCCAGAACCCCGACAGGCTGTCCATCGGGGTTACGCAAGAAGGATACTGTGAGCTCCGTCCAGATAGTGGAACCGTCTTTGCATTTTTGCTCCAACTCCAGTGTACGTGATCTGGATAAGTCCTTTTGCTCCATACCCTCTATAGCCAGTTCCTCGTTAAAGGCCTTTGTCGCAATTTCAAGGGATGTAGGAGTCAAGACTTTCTCCAGCGTTTGAGCCATTGTCTCTTTGGCACTATAGCCTCGCATCCGCATAACGGAAGGGCTGACATACATATAACGCAGATTCATATCCATAGTCCAGATGACATCCGACACGTTATCGGCAAGAAGACGGTATTGCCTTTCACTTTCCTCCGCTTGAGCCCTCCGGTTCTGTACGTGAGCTATCAAGATACCCATAATAGAGACAAAGACAATAAAGCTCGCTCCTGTGAGGAGCTGTTGAGGGTGGTATCCGGTGAGCATAACATCGGGCACTGAATTCAATACTATCGCGGTCACGCCGCTTATCAATACGCCGCGCAGCCCGAACACATATGCTGCATACAATAGGGGTATGGAAAACAAAAACAGATATAGTTCATGAGTCGTCAAGACAACATGCCACTCCGGACTCGACAGATTCATGAAGTCCAGAATGAAATCCAGATAGTGGAGCATTAAACAGGCTATCATCAGGATGACGATATACCACAAATGTGGATTTCTCCATACGTCGCCGGTTCTCCTTGTTGGAGCTCCAACTAAGTTCTCAGTCATTTCCTTCTCTCTCCTGATTCTCCTCTACTGCCAGCGTATGTTACATTGCCATCAACATCAATAACCCAACTATTTTTCAAGTTGCCCATCAAGTAGGGGTCGAGGACTCCCTGGTCAGATGGGGTAACAGTAAATGGCTCAGATATGGTATTCCCGCTTGCCAAATAGACAACGGCACCCCTCTGTACTTGGTGTTCCTCAACAGCCCTCACTTCTTCTGTCGCACCCCCGATGAATCTGACGATACCCAGTGTAGCTAAACCAGCCAAGCTGCCAAGAATGGTTAGCACTACCATAAGTTCAAGGAAACTAAAACCGTCCTCGCTGCAATGGAAAAGACGGAGTATCTTCAAGAAATTGCCTTTTTCTTTCATCTGCTATCTTTTCTAATTGCTTATGCCGCATTTTCCTACAGCACAACCAGAAAAACATGATGAATAAGCACTATTTTAGGAGAACGATTGGTACCATCAGCGAGAGATGACCTAAGTACCACTGATGCTCTACTCTTATTCGGGTCGGGTACCTAATTTTTTATCCTCTCCAAATAGGCAACAGGGTTAGATGCCTTAGACTAGGTGTCAACTAAGGCAAAAGCAAGGAGAGATAGGCTAGCTCAATGGCTATGAGCAGCCTTGCCTGAGTCAACCCCTGACTAGTAAACTTTTCATGGCTCTATAACGTTTTATTTTTATCAGCCATGAATTCTCTAGACCCTCAACTGCGTGATTTTATTTTGTTCTGTATAGACAGGCGTGGTGTTGCTTGGCCAGCCCTTTATGATGAAATGGCGGGAGTGGCTGGGCAGCACTTATTTAGAGGATTTGGTCGTACCGAGCTTAAACAACTGGGATTGTCTTTAGCCTTAGACAGTGTGGACAAGACCCTTGAGCAGGTGAAACAAGCGATCGCTCAAGGCGAGCAAGCTTAAACTTCTTATTTCCCCTGTGAACTGCTACAATATCCTCCATATCCCTGTATTATTTCTGGATAGACGGAGGCGAGTTATGCGTATAAAGAAAGCTATTCCCCTATCTGTGGTATTGGCTGTTCTATTGTTTATATGGCCGATATTGGGTGCCGGCTGTGATTTTATTACCAAGGAAGTCGTCCCCATTATTACATCGCCGGAAACGAATCCTCTTCCCTCTAATATTTCTGTTTCCTCTAATGCTGATGGTGAGCTGCCTGCTGAGTTTGATATTCTCTCTGAGGCTTGGCAACAGCTGTCTAGGGACTACATAGACAAGGATAAGCTAGACCCGCAAAAGCTGAGCCAGGGCGCAGTCAGGGGCATGATGGAGGCGCTCGACCCTTATAGCTCTTATGCTGACCCTGAGACGCACAAGTTATGGATGACGAGCAATTTAGAGGGCAAATTTGAAGGGATTGGTGCCGTTATCAGTATGAAAGATAAGCAGTTAATAGTTGTGTCGCCGATTGCTGATTCTCCTGCTGATAGAGCGGGCATCAAGGCCGGCGATAAGATTTTGGAGATTGATGGTCAACCCACTTCCAAGATTAGCCTAACTGAGGCAGTATTTAAAATTCGGGGGCCAAAGGGTAGTTCGGTTAAGCTTCTTGTACTCCACGAAGGTGATAGTGAACCCGTGGAGATTCAGATAGTCAGGGGCGAGATAACGTTGGATAGTGTTTTCTCGGAGATGCGCGATGACATTGCCTACATCCGGATTACCCAATTTTTGAAGTCTACCGGCGGTGATTTGCAAGCTGCTCTAAAAGATGCTATCGGTAAGGGAGCCAAAGGCATTGTCCTTGACCTCCGCAATAACCCCGGTGGTCTGCTTAATGCATCTGCTGATGTCGCCAGTCAATTTCTGGCAATGGGTGCGGTGGCTAAGGTTGTGGATGCTGAAGGAATGGGACGCATGGTACCGGTGGAGAGAGGTGGCATAGCTACTCATTTGCCGCTTATCGTCCTGGTGAATGGTGGTAGTGCCAGTGCCAGTGAGATAGTTGCTGGTGCACTTCAGGACTACGACCGGGCTAAATTAGCTGGTAGCCAGACTTTTGGCAAAGGCAGTGTTCAGGTTGTCCGTGAGCTTAGTGACGACTCAGCTTTGCATATAACTTCTTATCGCTGGATGACTCCACTTGACAGGCCGATAGACGGTGTTGGGCTGACACCTGATTTTGCTCTTGAACTCGAAGACGAGGAGCTTGTGGATTGGGCCATCGATTATCTGAAAAGCCAGATTAAAGCCGAACCACTACCGGTTTTTGCTAGCTAAGCCTAACTCTCGATGGTGTCTTTGGTGCTCGGTATCCTGCCGGTGATTCGTTCATCGAGGCGGGTTGCGGCATCAAGCGCCCGGGCTAGTGCTTTGAACAGAGCTTCAGCTTTGTGATGGTCATCGATACCGCTGAGGACTTTAGCGTGGATGTTAAGCTTCGCTTCAGAGGCGAGGGAAACGAAGAAATGGCGAACTAGGTCAGCGGGCATTTTTTCGATGCTGGTGTTGCTGAAGGAAGCTTCAAAAGCTGCATAGCCTCTGCCCCCGATGTCTAGGGCTACCAGAGCTAAAGTATCGTCCATGGGTACCACAGCATGGGCCATCCTGACTATTCCGCGTCTGTCTTCCAGGGCCTGGTTGAGGGCTTTGCCTAAGGAGATGGCCACATCTTCAACCACATGATGCTGGTCAGTCCCTGTGGCTGAGAGCTTTATATCGAAGATTCCATGCTGAGCCAATTGATTGAGCATGTGGTCAAAGAACCTGATTCCGGTTGTGATCTCGGATTGTCCCTTGCCATCGATATTCAGCTCCACCTTTATGGAGGTCTCTTTAGTTTCCCGGGTTACTTTTGCTTTTCTTTCGGCCATTTTTTAACCTCGCTGTATTCTGCTAGTCGCCACATTAACATATTTCTTTTAATGTGGCAATTAATGCATCGGTGTGTTCTGGCTTGCCGACGCTGATACGCAAGCAGTCTTTCAACTGCGGGGTATCGAAGTAGCGGGCGAAGATACCTTTCCTTTGCAATCCGTTGTGTATCATCTTTGCCTTACCGTTAAGCACTGAGCAAAGGATGAAGTTAGCTTGGGATGGATAAACTTTTAGCCAGTCGATCTGGCTGAGCTTGGTTAGCAGCCGCTCTCGCTCATTAATAATGGCTTTAATTGTGCCGCGCAGATAGCTCATGTCCTTTAACGACTCCAATGCGGCCACCTGAGCTGCGGCGTTTACGTTGTATGGCTGCTTTATTTTCATGAGATGTTTAACCATATTAATCGGGAAAATGCCGTAGCCGACCCTTAGACCAGCCAGCCCTGCCCATTTACTGAAAGTGCGAAGGACTATTAGATTTGGGCACTTTGGAACCAGAGGCGCTACTGTTACGCCGCTGAACTCAAAATAGGCTTCATCGATTACCACCACAGCAGAACTATTCAAGAGCTCCAAAATTACCTGTTCAGGGGTTACATTGCCCGAGGGGTTATTTGGTGAAGCGATGAAGATAACCTTTGTTTGCTTATCTATAGCTTTCTTTATAGCCGCAACGTTGATGGAGAAGTCTTGCTTCCTCGGTATACTAACCACCTTGCCACCGCAGACGTTGGCGCTGAAGGTATACATACCAAAGGTCGGTGGGCAGTCGATCACCTTGTCTCCGGGTTCAATGAATAGGCGCAGGACAAGGTCGATGAGCTCATCGCTACCGCTGCCAGCCAGGATATATTCCGAGCTTGTTCCGGTGTATTTTTCCAATGCCTTCCTTAACTCTCTCTG
>JADHXB010000031.1 GCA_016783155.1 Dehalococcoidia bacterium | reverse complement strand
ACGCGACGTTCGCGAGGTGACAGCGACTCCAGCGCCGTGCTCAATTGCTCCTTGAGCAGGACAGCAGCAGCCTTCTCGCCGGGGTCCGGCGCCGCCTTATCTTCGATGAAATCGCCAAGTTGTCTCCCCTCGTGCCCCACGCGCGTTTCAAAGGAAATGGGCTCTCTGGCACTTGCCTTCAGCAGCCACTCCACCTTCTCGGGAGAGACTCCCATCTCGGAAGCTAACTCCTCGGTGGTCGGGTGCCGACCTGGCTTCTGAGATAGCTGGTTAGAGGCCTGGGCGAGGCTCCTCATGTTATCAACCACGTGCACAGGCAGGCGCACGGTGCGCCCCTGGTCAGCTAGAGACCGGATGACTGCTTGCCGAATCCACCAGTGGGCATAGGTGCTGAACTTGTAGCCTCTACGGTGGTCGAATTTTTGCACTGCCCGCATTAACCCTATATTGCCCTCCTGGACGAGGTCAGCTAGAGGCATACCCCGGCCTGCATATTTCTTGGCCACGCTGACCACCAGGCGCAAGTTAGCTCGAACCATGTGATCAGTTGCTTGACGTGCTCCTTCTCTTATTCGCTCGAGGTGTGAGGCAATCTCGGGTAGATGCTTTTGCAGTTCATCCCAGAAATTTGGCGAGCGCAGCACCTCCTCGAACTCGGCAGCCGAGTTCCTCTGACCCGCTTCCCCAAGGGTGTCCCACGGAATCAGCCGGCTGTTCAGAGACAGTTGAACTAAGGCTTTCAGCGTTCCAGCCTGGCTGGCTCCGGTGGCCTGAGCCATGGCGCTCAACAAGTCCTCGTCGATATGGCCGTCAATGGCGCAGCGCAGGTCTGGGTGTAACACCCTGTCGGCTACAGTCCCGCCAGGCGGCAGTTCTAGATACTGGCACAGCGTCTCAAAGAGTGTGCGCACCTGGCAGAAGCGCTCCGTTAACGCAAGCAATAGGTCGGTTGCCGCCGGCCTCATGCCATATTTGGCAACCCACTCATGCTCAAGCTGCGATAGGTGCTTCCCATCCTCTATCCTGCTGCCCAGCGTTTTCTCCTCCTCGGCGCTGAGAAGAGGAGTCTGACCGGATTCAGCAAAGTACAGTCTCATCAAATCCGGTGCAAATTCACTTCCCCCATCGAAAAGGGCAACCTCATCCTCGCGATTACCGTCCCCGTCTTCCTCAGTTTCCTCGTCAGCCGGATGTAATTCGTCGCGCTCATGCAGGACGTGTTCCGTGGTTCCAATGTCTCTCAAGACCGCTGTCATGACCTACTCCCTTTGCTATTTTTCGTTCAGGCGTATTAATTCGATGGTTAGCCAGTCCGCTGGCTCGCCACTGCAAGCGCCTGTCATTACTACAAGCTACTACTTAGGCGGCGACTACCTCCTTGACCCCGGGCACTCGCTCTTTGAGCGCCCGCTCAATGCCGCTCTTCAGAGTCATGGCTGCCATGGGGCAGCCACCACAGGCACCGGTCAATCTGACTGTTACCACGCCTTCTTTGACGTCTATCAGTTCGACGTCGCCTCCATCCGCCCGCAGAGACGGCCTTACTGAGTTCAAAACCGATTCTACTTTCTCACGCATTTCATATCTCCTGTCCATCCTTTACCTTCGCCCATTCTAGTTCAATAGATGATGCTTGTATGCGACTTTTATCTCTTTGCGGGCACGGTGACAGGGAAATCCTCGTACGACGGGATAAACCTGAGGCAAAAAAGGAGCTACAGAAAACGATGGGAACCAAGATATGTGAGGCCCCGGTCAGCCTCTAGTGCTCTTCGATAACTATCTCGAAAGCACAACTTATAGCGCCGGTGGGGCAGACAGCTTCACACTGGGTACACCAGCCGCAGTCTTCTATTTCGATAATGGTGACGATGTTGTCAACCATAATCAGAGCGTGGCAATAGCACACGCTGACGCACAGCCCGCATCCATTACACTTTTCAGGGGCTATCACCGGCATATCAGCCACTGCTATCCATCTCCATCTCCATCTCCATCTCAGTTATGTTAACACCAAAGCTGTCCATCTGTCTGTGACCTTTGTCTCAAGAAGGCGCTTCGATTATCTCCTTGAGAGCTTCCTTGTCGGTAATGACTATGCGATGGCGGTCCAACCTGACCGCCCCCTGCTCCTCCAGTGCTTTGAGGGACCTGCCGACGACTTCCCTGGCGGTACCGGCCATACCCGCCATCTCCTGTTGTGTAAGCCGGGGCCCGGGGCTTTTTCCATCTCCGGCTTGCTCAAGGAGTATCTTGGCCACCCTGCCGATAACGTGTTTGAAGGACAGGTCCTCGACCAGCGATACCAGGTGACGCACCTTGTCTGCCAGCACTCTAATGACGTTCAGAGCTACCTGCGGGTAGTCCCGGAGAACAGTCTCCACGTTACTCTTTCTTATCCCGTAAAGAGTTACAGGCCCCATGGCCTGGGCGCTGGCGGGATTCGAACCACCATCAAAGACAGGGACATCATTGAAGGACTCTCCCGGGCGCACAATGTGCAGAATCTGCTCTTTCCCCTCGGCCGAGGTCTTGAACACCTTCACCACACCTGAAGCCACAAAATACAGCCCATCGGCCGGCTCACCCTCGAGCAGGACTATCTCTCCTCTCTCGGCCGTTTTCTCGAAGATGAGCTTCTCGATGGAGTGAAGCTCAGCAGGGCCGAGACCTGAAAAGTAGGGAATAGACTGCAAAAACTCCAGTTGAATAGCCATATCTCGTACCGTCACTGTAATCGCAGCGCTCTAGCCTGGAAAAGACTTCGCTGCCTATCATTCTTCTGCTCTTAACAGCAGGGTGCTATCACCAGCTAATATTACATTCATTCCGCTTCGTTAGCAATGGGCTTGCGGCCCGCATCATCAGCACACATCTCGCAGCCAGCTGGATTGCGGCTGATTGAACAAAACGTCATGTTGTTCAACTAGCTTTGCATTGACCCAATGCAATCTCTTCTTAATTGATAGAGAATAGTTATTTTAGGCAAGTAGCCCTTGACAAAGGCAGCAAGTTTTTGATTCGAAGTCTGGCAGGTGTTAGAATTTCGTAAATTAAACTATGATTTATGATATAAATGCGTAAATTGTATGAGGTAGAACTTCTCCGATTAAACGAAACCTATCAGTGGGCACGCAAGGCGCCAATTGACAAACTTTGCTCCTTTATTGCTTCTTCATGTGATTTGCCTCTAATTGCGGTAGGCTCTGGCGGGTCATTGACTGTTGCTCAAATGGCTGCCCTACTCCATCTGAGAATTGGGAAAATATCTAAAGGTGTCACTCCTCTAGAATTTGTATATTCGGGAAAATCCGTATTAGATAGTAGCGTTCTCATATTGACAAGTAGGGGAAACAATGCAGATATCTTATCTGCTTTCCGTTATGCTGTGGATGCTGAACCCCGTCAGCTCATGGCAATGTGTATGAAGAAACGCAGTCACCTCTCGCGATTCGCCCAAAAATTTGGATACGCACGTTTTCTCGATTTTGAATTACCTACTAAAGAAGATGGGTTCTTGGCAACTAACTCACTCCTGGCATCAATAACTCTTCTGATAAGGGCGTATAATTCATTAGTTACAGAAAGTGATGTTCTTCCCGACGATCTAACATCAGTAGTTGGGTTCAGAGATTATCTTGATGAATACGTGACGCCTCTGCTCAGCAAAAGCTCTATTATTGTACTGTATGGCTACTGGGGCCTCCCAGCTGCAATTGATATCGAATCAAAGTTCACAGAGGCCGCTTTGGGCCATATACAGATAGCAGATTATCGAAATTTTGGCCATGGGAGGCATCACTGGTTGGCAAAGCGCGGTATCGACACCGGGGTTATAACATTAGAGACGCCTGAGGATACTGAAATCGCGAGAAAAACGTTAGATCTATTGCCCAATAATATTTCATCAATAAAAATTGACACTCAATTGAGCGGCCCAGCTGGCTCGCTTGACTTGCTTGTCAAAACTATGTATTTAGTTAATCTAGCTGGGAAAGCTAACGGAATCAATCCAGGTAGCCCCGGAGTTCCGAAATTTGGTCGTAGCATTTATCATCTCCCTCTGCCGTACCCCTCCAGATTTATAGGAGCAACTCGTAAAATGCCGCGGCTTGAGTCAATAGCTATATTGAGAAAAGGCAAACACCTTTTACTATCAGATATGGATGATAGGGAAGTGGAATACTGGCATAGTGCATATCGAATTTTCGTAAGAGCTCTGGAAAAAGCCTGCTTTGGTAGTGTCGTACTTGATTATGACGGGACGCTCTGTGACGTGGACGAAAGATATATTGGTCCATCCGAAAACATTATTTCAGAATTGCATCGCCTTCTAGAAAACGGGCTTATCATTGGGGTTGCTACTGGCAGAGGTAGCTCTGTAAAGAATGACCTTCGAAGGTTAATTCAAAGAGAATATTGGGGGCGCGTGTTAATCGGTTATTATAGCGGCTCAGACATAGCTCCTCTAAATGATGACCAGCATCCGGACAAAACTGTTCCTACGCATCCAGCGTTGGAAGTCATTAGAAATCTAATTTACGATCATGGCCAGCTTTCACTCATGGCTAGGTTTGAATATCGCCCTAAACAAATAACTGTCGAATCTAGAAACCTATCTCTCTGGATGCAAACTAGAGCGATTCTAAAGGACCTTATTGCAACATGCGATGTTCGAAATGTCCATATATTGGAATCTGACCATTCGTTAGATATTATCGCCCCCGGTGTTTCAAAGCTAAATATTGTACCTTTTTGCCAACAGGTGGCGAGGTCTATAGGTGATCCGGAATGTGTCCTATGCGTCGGCGATAAGGGCGAATGGCCAGGTAATGACTATGAATTCCTTACATCACCATATTCCCTTAGTGTAGGTACTGTCTCGTCAAATGCTAATACATGCTGGAATCTAGCTGGGCCAGGGCACCGTGGTACACAAGCAACCATGGAATATTTGAAGTGTATCGATTCAATGGGCGGCATTGGTCATTTTCGCCTGAGGTGAATAGTATGAAAGATGACTTGGCACAGGCATTGTTAGCAAAAATTATGAATTGGACTGATGAAGAAGATGCCGATGAACGTCCGTATTTACAGTTAATGGCAGCACATAAATACGATGAGTATCAACAGTTCTCTCCAGGTATGCGTTTTATTGAAAGCTTGGCTCTCTGGCTGAAGCAGTTTGAGACTATTGAAGAGAGAAAGAAAGCATATGATTTTATTAAGAACCGTATGATTTTCATTTCACGTGCAGAAATAGATCATCTAGTAACAAGCGCCTATCCGGATATAATTCGATATTATCTTATTGACAAAGTCGCTTCTGAAACTGGCATCCCAAATTATCTCGTTACCCGTATTACCCAAAGCACAGAATTCAAAGTACTTTTACGACAAAGCCTTTTTCTTGGCCTGAGTGATGGAGCGCATACAGACATATTTCGACGTAAGAATGTTTCCGCCGTAAATTATGAGCAAGTTTACCAAACATATGAAATTTCTGAAGAGCGCGCAACGAATATGTTAAACGAATTGAGATTAGACCTTACTAAGACTCTTGGTAGAGAGCTAAACCAAGATGAAGCACGCTTTAAAATGGTCTTCCTTCTCGATGACTTCTCTGCTACAGGTATTACCTATTTAAGACAGATTGAAGAGAGTGGCGCATTTGATGGTAAGCTAGCAAATTTCTATGACCAGGTGACAAAAACTAGCTCTCCACTTAATCGACTCGTTAAAATCAAAGAATCATCAATACACATTATTTTTTACATATGTACTGATGATTCCTTATCGAATCTAAAAAAGCGCCTTAAAATAAGGTGCGCAGAGTTGGGCGATATCCCAGTTCCAGAAGTCAGATCTGTCTATAGACTCGATAAGTCATGCCGTCTAACAAAAGAGACTGATCTTGATTTCATGAAAGTAATTGATGACAATAAATACTACGATGCCAATGCTCTGGAAGACAAACACACAGAGCTAGGTGGTACCAGTCTAAAATATGGCTTTGGAGGGTGTTGTCTACCGCTAGTACTCTTCCATAACACCCCGAACGATTCAATATCACATTTATGGGCATACGAGTGGGCGGAGAAGTTTCATGGCTTATTTCCACGTTTACCTAGACACTGGGAGAAGAGATGATGGTACGACGCAATCCTTTCTTCATGCGTTTTTCCGAGCGGCTCGGCTCGGATGCTAATTTCTTAAAACTTTTTAGTCCGGGTGTGCTCGATGTTTTTCCACCAAGTACAATCTGGGAGACAACTAATGTCATTCGCAGTAGTCCTGGGGGTGGGAAAACCTCGCTGCTTCGATTATTTACGCCGAATTCTTTACTAGCACTGCATGCCCATGCAAATCTCCCGCCTTATGATGAATTATATACAAGATTAAGGGAACTAGATGCCATACAGGATGAAGGCCCGACCGTTCTCGGAGCTATGATATCTTGTGCACATGATTTTTCTTATCTCGAAGATCTTCCATTGGAGGATGTTCAAAAGGAAAGACTGTTTATCTCCCTCTTAAATGCGCGCATTGTATTGTCGATATTACGATCGGCTTTGACTATGCAGCGATACAAATTTCCTGATGATGTTAAGAAGATTCAGTTGAGTTGTGCCCCGGGAATAGAGTTGCCCAAAGGTATACCGGTTCAAGGAACCGGCTCAGACTATTATGCGTGGGCACGCCAACTTGAAGAAGATATATGCAAGGAAATAGATAGTGTATTACCATTTACAAAGGCTATTCCTGGACATGGTACTCTTTTTAGCTTGTGGCTGGTAAACTCAGAATCCTTATTGTGTGATGGAGCTCGAATAGCAAAAAGAGTGGCAGTTATGCTAGATGACGTTCACGAACTTGCACCACGACAGAGGAAAAAACTGATTTCTCTGATATCTGCGACTCGATCTCCTACCCAATTATGGATAGCTGAAAGGCTGGAAGCGCTAAGCACAGAAGACTGGTTTTCAGAAGGTAATAAGGAGGGTCGTGAGCGCAATACTATATATCTTGAGTTACACTGGAGAGAGCATCACAGTCGCTTTGAAAAATTTGCTGGCAATGTGGCGGATAGGAGAACCGATTCAGCATCTGAAGGGCAGATTACCTCATTTGCAGGATGTCTAAGCGACGTAATTGAACCAACCGAAATCGAAAGAAGGCTGTCTGGAGCCATAGATAAACAGGTGAGTCGTATTCGGGAACGAGCTGGTTCTACGAGAAAGTATAATGAGTGGATTTCTCTGAAAGAAGAGGTAAAGGGCTCCCCATATGATCAACTGGTAGAGTGGAGATCGCTAGAGATATTAATTGAACGTGACCTCCAAAAGAGACAAAAGACTTTCGACTTCTACGAACTGACAGAGGAGGAGTTACAGGCTAACGAAAAATCTAACGTTCGTACGGGGGCACAGCTTTTCATGAACAAAGAACTGAAATTACCTTATTATTATGGTTTTTCTAGGTTATGCCGGATGGCGTCTTCAAACATAGATCAATTCTTGGCATTGTCAGGGAATCTATTTGAAGTCATAACATCCGCTTCGATTTTATCGCTTTCCAGAGCGGTGCCACGTATTAATGCAGAGAGACAAGAAAAAATACTTAAGCAGGCTATTGATAAAAAATGGCGGGAAATTACCCAGATGGTTCCTAACGCAAGTGACGTGCGGTGTCTATTGGAGGGTATCGGGAATCTCTGTCAAGTGGAAACATATAAACCGACTGCCCCGTATGCACCGGGGGTGACTGGTATTGCTATATTGATGTCCGACAGAGAGAAATTAAAAAATCCTGAAATACTTGAGAGAAATGAATTGTACATGAGGCTAGCAAATGCTATAGCAACTTGCTTAGCCAACAATTTGCTTGAAGGCCGTTTAAATCATAAATGCAAAGGACGAGAGTGGATGGTTCTATATCTAAATAGAATGTTTTGTGTTCATTTTGACCTTCCTTTAGACTATGGTGGATTCAGAGAGAAATCGCTAGACGATTTATGCGAGTGGATTGGAAAAGGCTCATCTGAATCAAGGAAACAGGAGACTGCCGCATGGTTCTAGTCAAAGATAATCGCTGGTCGAATTATTTTATGAGCCATGGACCTGATTTTGATTCCTTTTGGGACGGGTATTTGGGTCGAAGTGAGCGCAATCTTATGTTTGTTCTTGGACATGGTTTTGACCCTCGGATGTGCCATGCAATTAGCTTAATATTTGGAAAGAAAGGCAAAGGTTTACGGGATTGTATTGCTCTGCACTATCAGGATGATTCTAAATTACAACCGCAACATCACGCTGACCTATTAGAAAATAATTGGGCAAATCTGAATGAGGTGGTAAAAAAAGTAGGAGGTAATATTTTAAAACGTGGTATAAAAATGCAATCAAAAGGCAAACTTAGGTATGCATCTATTAGCGCCGCCAATGTTTTCGATTCCCTCGATCAATTAAGCGACTATACCGACATTATTATTGACGTTAGTGCTATGCCGCGTGGCGTTTATTTTCCTTTGATACATAAATTACTAGTTTTAATAGACAATGCGCAGGAAAAAGTAAAGCCCAATCCTAATCTACATATCATAGTCTGGGAAGACCAAAAGTTGGACAGTTGTATAGTAGATGAAGGCCTGGAAGAAAAAGCCAGCTATCTGCATAGTTTTGGTGCTATTGAGCTTGAAACTACAAAAGACATGCCAATAGTTTGGATACCAGTTTTAGGAGAAGGTCAGAGTGAACAACTTGAAAAAATAAGGGCTTTCATAAATCCTAATGAAGTCTGTCCTTTATTACCTTTTCCTTCTATAAACCCAAGACGAGCGGATGCTTTAATAGCTGAGTATCATCACTTCTTATTTTTTGGTGAATTATCCGTAGAACCGCGCAGTATAATCTATGCTGACGAACGCAATCCTTTCCAAGCCTACCGGGAGATAAGGAAAACGATAAATCATTATGATAGAGTTATGGATATAATTGGCGGATGTAAAGTAGCAATCTCGCCAATTTCAAGCAAGCTACTCTCCATCGGTGCCCTACTTGCTGCATACGAATCTAGGAAACAAGGCAAGCTCGTTGGGGTAACGCATGTTGAATGTCATGATTATCGGATAGAAGGGGATGTGGAAGACCTCATAAGCGCGGCTAGAGGTGTTCCGCACGAGATTTGGTTGGCTGGAGAGTGCTATGAACGTTAATACGATTTTAGAGATTGTGAATCCCAAGCCGAGATGTACTGGGACTGGTCTCATTACTCTTGATATAGTTATGGCACAATATGCCCAGGCGGAACCAAGGTATTGGGCAGGGGGGTCATGTGGAAACGTTCTTACCATTCTTTCTTACATTGGTTGGGATTCCAATCCAATAGCCAGATTGGGAAATGATGTAGCGGGCAAATATTTAGTAAAAGATATGGAGACTTGGGGAGTTAATTGTAGCAATATATGTCTGAGCAACTCTATCAGCACTCCTATTATCATTGAAATACTAAGTAATGGCAGGAATGGCATTCCTTTACACAGATGGAAGTGGGTTTGCCCAAACTGCGGTTCGAGATTACCCACTTACAGGCCGCTCCCGTTCAAGGAGATTGGAAAGATTAGTAAGGACGCCTTAAATTCTAACATTTTTTATTTTGATAGAGTTGCACGAAGCAATGTCGAGCTTGCAAAAATCAGCAAGAATTTAGGAGCGATTATAATCTTCGAACCGTCAAGGACTAGAAACGATGGCATATTCGAGGAATGTCTCGAAATCGCCGATATTGTTAAATATTCGCGTGGTAAAAATGGCAATTTCAGGAAAGCTATAGAGAAAATAAATGTACCATTGGAGATAGAGACGCTTGGGAGTGAAGGAATTCGCTATCGTAGTGGTAATGACACACAGGATAGAGAATGGAATACAATGCCCGCATATCGGATAGGTAACGGTATTAAGGATACCGCCGGATCTGGCGACTGGTGTAGTGCTGGTGTTATTCACGCTATATGCAGATTTGGAAGGCAGCATTTTAAGAATCTAACGCATGAGGCTATACAATATGCTATCAACTTCGGCCAAGCACTTGCGGCATTAAATTGCCATTACATAGGAGCGCGTGGGCTAATGTATGACGTTTCCAGGGAAGATTTAGAGATATTGATCCAGAATATTTGGGATAGCAAAAGCATTTCGCATATTGTGGAAAAAGAAGAGCTCCCGTTTGTATCCTCTCAAATTAATTGCCCAGGTTGTATGAATACTAACCCATCACGCAAAATTATTTAAACTGGCACTTTTTAGTCATTCTTCCTCATCAGACAGGCACAGGAGAATCGTGTACGGTCCACATTAAACGCATAGCTCCTATGAACAATCCATCGAAATGTGACCTGACAAAACGGACTACCGCACAACAGGCAGCCGTTTCCAATGCTGAATCCGCCACCGATGGAACCCTGTCAAGAGGAGATAGCTAGCGGACGGTCCGGCTTCTCTGGTAAATGTGTAAGATGAGCAGGATGAGGAATGGCATCCACAAATGGTATGTATCTTAGAAGCCAGAAGTTTGGTTAACAATCCGAATGTCAAAGGCTCAACGATTCTGTACTCCGTCATGCCAAAGCCAGTGATAAGGTAGACCACTATCACAGCTACCAACAACCAGCCCTTCAGCTATCATTCTATAATTAGCTTCTGCCCAACAACAAGCTATCCCAAATTGGAAATTGCCACTCTCTTGGGCTACGCGTGCACCACATGCCTTCCGCAAGCTTATTTCCTCAGTGTCCCTTTTCCTCTTCTTTCAGCAGGTCGCTGAATACCTCGGCATGATATACTTCGTGGTCCCTCAGCCGAATAAGCAGCTTCTTCAGGTCGGGGTCTGCTACTTCCTTGGTGGCGCGGTCATATTCAGCAGCTACTTTCTTCTCGATTTCAATGTCGGCTCGGAGCATATCGGCTGTCCTGGTTGACCGGTCAATCGCAGTATGCTCGATTCTGGGGCTGCCTCCACCATCAACCATTTCCTCAGCCAGCCAGCCAAGGTGCTGCATCTCATTGATAGCCTGGTCTTCCATCTCCCGCTTAACGTCCTTATTTCTCGTCATATAAGAATGAAGTAGATACTGGAGGACAACCGTATACTCGTGCTCAATACCCCAATTAAGAATCTCAGCAACCCTGTCCTGACGAACGCCTCGCAGGTCTTTGGCCCCTTCCTTCTGCGCCTTCTCCACGAAGTGCTGGAAATCACCATGGTGCGATTCTTCATCAGACAAGATGCGCTGCAACAACCGTTTTAGTTTGCGATTATCGATAAGCTTGATGTGCTCCTTATACAGGGTAATGCCATCCTCTTCCAAAAGAACACTATTCCTCATCCAATCGGCAACTGACTTGCCATCCATGCGCATCTCGCCTCTCTTCAGGCTGAGGATGCCGCCCAGCTCAACTATCGTCTCAGCCAGCCAGTCAAGATGGCGCATTTCCTCTCTGGCGATTGCCTCGATCTCACAGGCCATCTCACCCTCGCCCATAGCATAAGCATGGGTCAGGTACTGAATTATGGCACCGTGCTCCCCCTCAAGGTCTTGATTCAGTAAAGCAATGGTCTCTTCGTTTTTCATTTCTCGCTCCTCGTAAATCAATACTAATCAGACCCTTCAGGCCAGGTCTTTCTTCTTCTCTTCATATTCCTCTTTGCCTATCTCACCCCGGGCATACCTCTTCTTAAGCACCTCCAGAGCTGAGTCCATCTTTGAGGAGTCTTGACCTCTTGACCCACTCGAACTGCGGACCAAAGCCACTATTGCCCATACAATGAGGCCTATGAAAACTATCCAGAAAATGGGCATTAGCCACATCCAGCCGAAGCCACCCATCATACCTGGCCCCATCATCCCCCAGCCTCCGCTCTGCCATCCCCAGACTAGTCCAAAGACCACGGGCAAGACGATAACGAGAGCTACGATTATGCCCCCGATAATCAGAGCTACCTTGGCATTTTTGTCCATGACTTACCTCCTCGCAATTTATTCTATCCGTTTTTATTGTCTCATATTGAGATTGCTCGGTTGCCTCTATAAGCAACCTGGGCACCACCCCTACTTCTTTTCTTCGACGAGGTATTTGTCAGGGTTCTGGTCGAAAGCTTTCTTACAACCGACAGCGCAGAAGTAGTATTTCTTTCCCTTGTAGTCAGAGGTTGCTGCTGCCTTGCTCTCTTCCACCTCCATTTTACATACCGGATCAGTCGCCATTTGAACACCTCCTCACAATTAATCGCCGAACCTAGCTGGCTTAAATCTTCTTAAACGCAGAGAATTTGATACCACGGTGATGGAGCTAGCCGCCATGGCAGCCGCTGCCAGAATTGGATTCAGGAATCCATAGTCACCCAAAACAAAACGAAGCCCTGGGGGAACACCTGTATGCCCAAAAACAAGGTATAATACCCCTGCTGCCACAGGGATGAGGGCGGTATTGTAGGCAAAAGCCCAGAAGAGGTTCTGCTTAATCGTCCTCATGGTGCGCTTGCTCAGGGATATGGCGGTTACAATTCCCGTCAAATCTCCGCTAATCAGCGTGACCTCCCCGGTTTCCATGGCGACATCAGTGCCCGTGCCGATAGCGATGCCCACATCCGCCTGAGCTAGCGCCGGGGCATCGTTGATTCCGTCGCCTACCATTGCCACCACCTTTCGCTCCTGCAGTTTTCTGACCTCCTCAGCCTTATGCTCAGGCAGTACCTCGGCCAGGACACTGTCAATGCCCACCTCACGGGCTATAGCCTCGGCGGTACGCCGATTGTCTCCGGTAAGCATTACCGTTTCAATGCCCATTTTGTGTAGTGCCTGAACTGCTTCCTTAGCATTCGGCTTGAGGGTATCAGCCAGGGCGATGATTCCCACTACCTGGCTATCCAGGCTTAAGAACATCACCGTCTTCCCTTCCTCAAAGAGTTGATTAGTTTTCTCCTCCAATCCGTTCAAGGAAAAGCCTCTTTCCTTCATCAATTTAAGGTTGCCCAGAACAAGCTTCTTACCTTCCACCAAAGCTTCCACGCCGTGGCCAGGGATAGCCCTAAAATCTGAGGCTGGAGATACTTCCAGCTTCTTCTGCAAAGCAGCTTTCACTATAGCCTCGGCGAGTGGGTGCTCTGAGACACGCTCGGCTGAGGCCGCCAGCCGGAGAACCTCTCCCTGCGAAGAAGAGGGGACAGCGATTATATCAGTTACCGCCGGCTCACCGCGGGTCAAAGTACCTGTTTTGTCCAGCAGCACAGTATTTATTTGGTGGGCCCTCTCCAGAGCCTCACCGCTCCTGATAAGAATACCATGCTCAGCTCCTTTGCCTGTGCCCACCATAATAGCCGTTGGAGTCGCCAGCCCCAGAGCGCAAGGGCAAGCGATAATAAGCACCGCCACAAAGTTTAGAATGGCGAAGGTAAGAGCTGGGGCTGGCCCGGCAAAGTACCAGATTGTGAAGGCGATGATGGCGATGCCAATCACTACTGGCACAAAGTAGCTGGCGATGATGTCAGCCAGGCGTTGAATAGGAGCTTTGCTCCCTTGGGCTTCCTCCACCAGCCGGACAATTTGAGCCAATGTCGTGTCCTTGCCCACTCTGGTAGCCTCGAACTCAAAGCTCCCCGTCTTGTTGATGGAAGCTCCGGTAACCTCGTCACCTACCTTCTTCTCCACGGGAATGCTCTCCCCTGTAATCATGGACTCATCAACGCTGGAATATCCCTGGCGAACTACGCCATCCACTGGCACTCTCTCTCCCGGGTGCACCACGATGAGGTCACCCACCTGGACATCTTCCACGAGGATTTCCCTTTCCTCACCATCGCGGATAACCAAGGCAGTCTTGGGATTTAGCCCGATGAGCTTCTTTATCGCTTCCGAGGTCTGTCCTCTAGCTCTGCTCTCCAAGAAGCGACCAAGCAGGATCAAGGCAATAATCATAGCTGAAGTATCGAAGTAGAGGCCAGGCTTCATCCCCACAGTAGCAAATAGGTCGGGAAAGAGAACAGCTACCATACTATAAAGGTAGGCTGCCGATGTGCCTACGGCAACTAATGTATTCATGTCGGCGGTTCTGTGCCTCAATGCCCCCCATGCCCCCCGATAGAACCGCCAGCCCGCCCAGAACTGGACCAGCGTAGCCAAACCCCACAGCAAATAGGCCTTTCCTACGAAAGAGGGACCGAATCCCAGAGCCATAATTGACAAGGCAAGGACAGCAGCAAAGATGAATCTGTTCCTCACAGCTCGGATCTCTCGCTGGACAGCAGTGGAGACATCTTCCAGGGTCTCCGCTTCCGACCCCAGTTCGTAACCAGCCTCCTTCACCGCCTGTCGCAGGTCGGCTATCCCCACCTCCCCAGTATATTCCACAGTAGCCTTCTCGGAAGCTAGATTGACATTGGCCGAAATCACCCCGGACACACCAGAGAGGGCCTTCTCAACCCGGGCAACGCACGAGGCGCAGGTCATCCCACCTACAGGGAAGATGGATTTCTTGGTCGCTACCCCATAGCCCAGTCCAGAGATAGTGTCTCTAATCTTGGCCAGATCTACCTTGGTGGGGTCATACTCTAAAGACGCCTCCTCTGAGGCAAAGTTAACGTTTGCCCTCCCCACCCCATGCGTCTCAGCCAGACCCTTCTCGATGGTAGCGGCACAGGTGGTGCAGGTCATTCCAGTTATGCGGATGCGAGCCCTCTCAGCTTTCCTGAAATCTGATTCGTCCACTTTTTGTGACACCCCTGACAATTTCGTGTTATAAAGACTCAGAAACGCCCATCCTGTGTCTCCGATAGCGTCTGCAATCTCCGCCTGTCATTGCTTGGCTTCGCTCGCAATCAATCATGCCTATTGCAATCGGCACCACGGAGGATGAAAATAGGGTAGCCTAGAGCATCCGCTCTAGGCGTGATTGGAGCTGATGCTCCAATCTACCCAAGGTGAAGGAGCAGAATCTATTTTCGTAGCAATGACAATAAACGCTCTTTATCATTCCACTTTGACACTAATATCCAGACTGTTTATCTTATCCACCTCTTTCAGTGAAGACACCAGGCCTGTCAAAGTACTACAAATAATGTCGTTGGGAAAGGGAGTGAGGGGAATTTCATTCCCATTGACGGTGATTTTGACATCGCCCTTCTCCTGATGAATCTCCACACTTTGCATATTCTCTGCACCCCTCAACGCGGTAACCATACCGACCACAGTACGAGCCACGAACTCCTCAACGAAAGGGTTCATATCGACAGATATTTTATTCACCCGGAGCTTTGCCTTAGGAGTTATACTCATCTTGCACCTCCACGTTTTTGATACTGAATTACTAATCTGACTTAGCACCCTGCTTGGCATCTTTCATCCCCTTCTCCACTGCCAGCTTGGTCATAAGCCCGGCACGGTGCATCAGGGTATCTTCAAATTCCTGGTCCATCACCATGGTCGCCAGACAGGGATATTGGTGATGCAAAAGCCCGGCTTTCTCTACAGCATCCCTATCCCAAATTCCAATCAAGCCATCAGCAACGTACCGAGTGCTACCACAGGGAGCCTCTCTGATAACAGTAACCTTGTTAATATGATCTCTATCGAAGTCTACCTCGACTTCGGGCCTACCGAAATACCTGGCGAATTCGCGAATGTAGGGGTTTTGGCTATCCTTTTCTGTCAAGGTGCAGAAGGGAACTGGATAGACCATGTCAACCCCTACAGATCCCAGCTTGCGCTGAATTTGCATGGCCAGGCCTGGTGGCAACCAGACACGGTTATCCGCCGGAGCAATCACAGCTTTGGCGCCGGTCCTCTGCACCATATCTGGAATCATCTGGGCTACCCCAGGGTGTTCGCCAAGAGAGATTAGCAAATCAGCCGCTGGCAGCTCCCGAGGCAGAAACTCATCAGCATCATCGACTATAGGCGGCAGGTTCGGTGGGAAGGTATGACAATTCACCTCCCAGTCAGCCGGACAGTGCTGCTTGATGTTATCCACCATTCTCTGGCCATAATGGCCCTGTATAGCTATCAAAACGCGCATGTAACCTCGTCCTTTACGGGTTGATTCCCGTATGTTGCTGGCTTTCGTTTTTTTCTTTCGGCCTAGGGCTTTGGAGCCACAACTACCTTAGCCAGATTTCCACAAACCGTGGATGCTGCAATACTCCCTGGCGGTTACTTTTTGCGGTTTAATATCGAATTCTGCCTCCGGCTCTTGCCCTGGTTTGAGAAATATCCGGCAACTCTCGCCGTCGGCGATTATCTCCACCCACTCTATGTAGTGCTTCTCCTCCATTGGGTGAGGGACATCGCCAACCTTTACCTTTATCCCTCTATCTGTTGCCTCTATAACCGGCA
>JADHXB010000030.1 GCA_016783155.1 Dehalococcoidia bacterium | reverse complement strand
GGCTTACGGGATTCCCGCCGTGGCACTCAGGTTCTTTAACACCTATGGCTCGAGGCAATCTCTGTCTAATCCATACACCGGTGTTTGCGCCATATTTCTCTCCAGAATTAAAAGTAATAGGCCACCGCTAATCTTCGAGGACGGGTGTCAGGCCAGGGATTTTGTCTCGGTTGCTGATATAGTTCAAGCGAGTTTGCTGGCAATGAACAATGCCGAAGCCGACTATGAATCATTTAACGTGGGCAGCGGCAAGGCGATAACTATCTCCGAAGTAGCTAGCACATTGATCAAGTTGTGCGGTAAGAACTTGGAGCCGGAGCTTACGGGCAAATATCGGGCTGGAGATATAAGGCACTGCTACGCTGACATATCTAAAATAAGGTCAAAACTGCAGTTCAAGCCGAGGGTTAACTTCGAAGAAGGGATGAAAGAGCTTATCGAATGGTCGGAGAGCGCACAATTCGATGACAAGACTCAGCAAGCTCAGGATGAGCTGAAGATAAGAAAGCTAATCAAGTGACAGGCCCGTCACAGGCAACTTACTAGGTTACTGCAACAATGCGGAGAATTCGCCCTTGCAACTTCCATAGCGGAATCAATCACTGGCCTGTATTTCAAAGATGTTTTTCTGTCCCTGCTTGAGATAGACTACTTCTTCAATTCGTGTATCCCCCTTTAGCACAGTGAGCCTGTACTGTCCGTAAAAACCTCTGAAACCTGCCTGCCCCAGGACATTGGTTTTGATTTCTTCGCGTGTCCACCATTCTTCGTGTATCAGCTTCATCAGGCGATTATATGCTGGTTTGGGGGTCATATCTTTTCGGAGCAATCCTGCAGGGGCTCCCTGCCATGCTCCAAGGTCGGAGAAGTCCCACCACGTTATAGCCTGCACTGAAGGGTGGCTGAACAGGAGCCGGTAAAGGGCTTCGGTATAGGCAGCCTGCGTATTCTCACCATCCAACGTTGTCTCCCATCCCGAGTGAAAGCTCTTCCAATCGCTGTCGAGCTTTACATCTCCGCTGAGGACTGTCAGTTCTGTGAAATGAATGGGGGCGTCCAACTCTTTGAAACGTTCGCAGATTGCCCAAACCTGGTCTAAGGGATAGGTTCCCATATGCATGTGGGTCTGGATTCCAATAATATCAAACTTGCCACCCTGCTGCTGTACGTCTTTGAGCAGGTAATAGTAAGCATCGTCGGTGCGGAAATCGTTGACTATTAAGGACGCTTCTGGAGAACTGTCACGTGCCCAGCCCAGGGCAGTAACTGTAGCAGTTGCTGGAGTTTCGGCTTTCATCCATTGACCCACGGGGTTCTCATACCGGGCTGCTAGTGTCGGCTCATTAACTACATCCCAGAAGTCAATAAGACCCTTGAAACTGCTTGGAGTTGTAGTCACCCTGTTTTGTAGAACCCGCTTAAACTCTTCGCTGTCTGTTGGCACCCAGTCGGGCACGGATTCTGTCCATACCAGAGGGTGACCGCAGGTAACTAGACCTTGCTCTTTTGCCCAACTCGCCAGGCCCTTGAGGTCAACCTCCTGGCAATTGCCTGGCGACGGCTCGTAGTCGTTCCAGTAGAAAGGCAGAGTAGCGTAGTTGAACAGCCGGACAAACGCCTCGCGGTAAGCCTGCTCCAGGGCTTCGTCATCGGTACAACCAAGCTTGAATAATCCTGAGCCAAAAAGGAAGTCGTGCTTCAGCATTTCTACATATACCGTTGTGCCACCAAGTGGCATGCCTTTGCTGTCAACTACTACGACTCGGGCGTCTCCCTGGCGGCATTTCTGTATACGCTCCTGAGCTCCATTTAGCAACTCAGTTTCGGCTGCTGACCAGACGATCCAGTCAGGCTCAAGCACAGGGCTGGTTGGCTTAGACCCAACACAGCAACAAGAAAGCCAGAAGCTCTGGCTAATAACAAACAAAAACCCCAGAACTAGCGATAGTATAGAAAGGCGGCCCATCACTGGAAACTATATCAGAGTATTATAGTAAATTCAATTATCTGGTCTGTAGGTTTATTCAGTAACAATCCATCTATAAATGTAGTTGCGCCGCTTTAGGGGTGCTTTCTGTAGCGAGGCTAAAGCCTCTCCGCAACATTACTGAACAATCTCAAGCTTACTGGCTTGCCTTGTCCTCTCGTTCTTGATAAGATTGAAATTGAATTATGTTCAGCTATAAATTCGTCTTGCTGTTTGAAATTACGAGTATGACAAACGAAGATGATAAGAGGGAGAAAAGGAGGCAACAGAGATGTATTATGCACGTGCTCTTTTCGTGGTAATTCTAGTTGCCTGCATAGCAGTCATGAGCTGCAGCTCGGAGACGCAGCCACAGCCGCTCATTGCTTTCGAATCAGAGCGTGATGGCAACAGGGAAATATATACAATGAGGCCAGATGGCACCAAACAGATCCGGCTTACCAAGAGTCCCACATACGATGGTTCTCCGGTGTGGTCGCCTGACGGTAAGAAAATCGCCTTTGAGTCGGAGCGGGATGGCAACAGGGAAATATACAGTATGAATGCAGATGGCAGCAAACAGACTCGGCTAACCAGGGACCCTGATTACGATGGCTTCCCAGCCTGGTCGTGGGTCTCCGAGGCCAGAAAGATTGCTTTTGAATCGGAGCGGGATGGCAATAGAGAAATATATATTATGAATCCAGATGGGCGTAATCAGTATCGGCTCACAAATACTGCCGCGTTTGAAGGTTTTCCAGCCTGGGCATGGACAGCAACCGGTGGCCAGAAGATTGCCTTTGTTTCCAAGAGAGACGGTAACCATGAGATATACATCATGGATGCCGACGGCACTAACCAGACCCGGCTCACTAACAGCTCTCCCAAAGATAATACTTTCCCAGCCTGGTCGTATGATGGAATGAAGATTGTCTTTGTTTCCTTCAGGGATGGTAATGCAGAGATATATGTCATGGATAACGATGGCACTAACCAGACCCGGCTCACCAAGAATACCGCCTATGATGGCTTTCCAGCGTGGTCGCCTGACGGTAAGAAAATCGCCTTTGAGTCGGAGCGGGATGGCAACAGGGAAATATACGTTATGAACGCAGATGGCACCAAGCAGTCCCAGCTCACCGGGAATACCGCCTATGATGGTTTTCCAGTGTGGTCGCCTGATGGCAAGAAAATCGCCTTTGGGTCGGAGCGGGATGGCAACAGGGAAATCTATATCATGAACCCAGATGGCACTAACCAGACTTGGCTCACCGACGACTCTGCCTATGATGGCTTCCCTGCGTGGCGACTAGGAGTGATAATCAAAGAGCAGGAAGACTAAATTGAGTGATAACCTGTGAAGTGCAGAATAATTGCGATACCTCTGAGATTGAATTTCACCAGAGAGGTACGCTCTTCATAAGTGGGCACATTACGGAATAAGGATGAGCCGTACTATTGAATGAACCTTGGTCAATCATATACGTTATCGCCCAGTTGCTCTATTTTCTTCCCTTCGCGGTAATGCTTTACTTCCTCACCAGGAAGGTTAACCGGGTGGATAGTTCCAAAATCTATACCATTCCCGAAGAGCAAATGCCCCTGGTTGTGCTGGCATATCCTGTACTTCGCGAGGATGAAAACACTATACATACCACTATGGTATCGTTGTCCAAGATGGACTACCCTAAATCTAAATACAGGATAATCGCTATTCCAAATAGTAACGATATGGCGACAATTGAGATATTAAGACGATTCCAGACAGAATTTCCCTTCCTGGAGATTCTGGAGGTGCCTCCCATCAGTAACCCGTCCTGGAATGTGGTCTGGCAAGCCTGGGCGAATAATCCCAAGGCCTACTGGTTTCACAAAGGTAAAACTAAATGGGACATAAATCTGCCGCCGAAGAAGACTCGGCAGCTCATTTACCTCTTCTATACTCTAGTGTCCCAGCATGGTACCGACTGGGTACTGGACTATATTGATGCTGATAGTATAACACCTTCAACTCACTTCAGGCTGGCGGCTGTTGGTTTGCAGCAATATGATGTACTTCAAGCCACGAATGTAGTTGGTAACCCACTGGACACCTGGGCCACCAGCTTTCACTCCTTCGACCACATGTGCTGGGATAGTAATACTTACCCACATATGTCTGCTGATGGCAAACACCCTTACTACGTGCTGGGCAAAGGGCTCTTCTACAAGGCAAAAGACCTTTTCGAACTGGGCTGTTTTAATCCCTGGATTACTATAGAAGACCCGGAGATAGGTATGCGGCTATGGACCAACGGGAAGCGCCTGGGCATCATTGTCGAGCCCTTAATCGAAGAGGTGCCTCGCACCTTCCGCGGTGGCATTATTCAGAGAAACCGGTGGATGTGTGGCTTTTTCCAAACGCTTAGCGCTCCTCTCGAACAGATGGGGATGAAATTCTGGCACCGGCAACTGGCGCGGCTTAACTTAGTGCCAACACTATCCTTGCTGATTAATCTTATCGGTTTGCCTACAGGGGCTTATGCTCTCTATCTCTTTATAACCAGCTATGGTCCTTTCCCGCCATGGGTGGTGGTGCTTTCGGTGGCCAATATAATTCTTTATATAGCGGTAATGGGGCAAGCTTATTGGAATGCATGGAAGCGGACCAGGCTGGTGCTGAAAAGAGTCTCTTCCCGGGTCTGGTATATGTTTCGCATTAATCCGTTATTCCTATTTCTCTATTATCTCTTGTGGTCTGTCCCGATAACAATCGGTTTCGGCATGTTCCTCGCCGACAAAGGAAAAGCCTGGGCGCGCACGGAAAAGGTAGATGCAGACCGTCGCTTTGTCTCCCATATATCAACGCCACCAAATGTCCCACCTACGCAAGGCTAAATACCATGAGCCTCCCCTCATATCTACCTCCTGAGGTAATCCGACACCGCTAGTACTTTAGTACTCTGTTTCAGATAGCGTATCGACTGGTACTAAAATCCCACGTCAAGGAGGACTTATAGGTCATTCGTTCGCCACTGGCTTGCCGTAAACTGGAAGTGTGGAGCGAGTTAGTGGTTCCAAAGTTCAGGCGTCGGTAAGAGCCCTCTTTGTGTTAGTAGGCTTGATTCTGGTGCTGGCGGGATTTCCGAAGCCAGTAGAGGCATTGGTGGAGACAAAGCTGTTTGGATGTGTTACAGACGTCAATGGGTTACCAGTCATCGATTGTTATGTAGATGCTTCCGACGAAAATTATGCCAGCTTGGGGAACACTTACACAAATGATAAAGGTTCTTACGAACTGAGCCTCCCCGGGCAGAAAACATACCATGTCTGGGCAGGGAAAACTGACCAGTATAATTTCTCGTACATTCCTCAGGGCAGGTTGACTACATCGGGCCAGAATGACTTCAAACTGATGCCCGGTGCTAACATCATCATAAATGCTTATGACGCTCAAGGGAATCTCCTGCGGAACCAGAGCTTCAGACAAGCCACTCTGTCCAGAGTCTTCGCCACTGATTTGACGGATATACCAGCACACAGCTATTTCGGTGCCGTCCATGACGAAAAATCAAACTGGGATTGGAATCAGGCAATCCCAGCCCTTGTCGTTTTACCGCAAAAACAATATAAACTACATGTTAATCTGGAAGTACCCGGGTTCGGCAGGGTGATGCTCTCCGCGGACAACGAAGGCAATGGGTACGCTTTAAGCAAACAGGGAGAACAGATCACCATCAATCTTAACTATGAAATGGCCAAGTCTAACCTGGCAATGCTTAGGAAACAGAGCGATGCCTCGATGACCGAAGAGATAGAAGCCAGTGCTCAGCATCTTGCTGTTGCCGAGGGGTACCTGAAACAGAACCCGGCTGACATCAAGAATGCGGTCAGCGAACTTAACCTGTCCCTGAAATATTCACTTTTGGCCCGCGAGCAGTTAGTTTTGACCAGAGCAAAATCAGATATCGGAAAATACCGCAAGGGCGATGTCCAGCTAAGGATAGTGGATGCTGCAGGCGAGCCTCTTAGCAATTGCGCGGTAAATTTTAGCCAAGTCAGCAATGATTTTCTTTTTGGTGCTAACCCAATGGGTAGAAACGGGAGCTATGATGCAAAAATCGCCGGCTTGATGAAGGATGCTGGTGTGAATCATTCCTATATCACAGCTCGATGGGGGTTAATTGAAGTCCAACCGGGAAAATTCAATTGGGACAACATAGACAATTATCAGAACATCGACGAGCAACTTAGCCGCGGGTTCAAGCTGATGGGCGCGCTTAGCCTGTGGTTCAGCCCAAACAGCGACTTTAGCCCTGCGTACCTCAAGGATATGAATTTTGAGGATCTTAAGAATAACGTCTATAATCATACCTACACTCTGGTAAGCAGATACAAGGGCAAAATAGATACCTGGGAAATAAACGAAATGAACCTTGCCAATGCCAACGCTCTCAACCTGACGCAGGAACAGAAACTTGAGATCATGAAGGTCTTCGACACTGCAGTAAGAGAGGCTAATCCACAGGCCAAGATACTCAATGGCTCTACCGCTCTTCCTTATGAGTTCACAGATAGTGTCCCATTCCCCGCGCTGCTGAAAAGTGACGTGCCTGCGGATATCGTTGGCCTGGAACTATATTACTCCGGGGTCAATGTTGAAGGATATTCAGTCGTGGGATTGGACTTGGCTGCAGTATCCGACTTGCTCGATTTCTATTCCACCTTCGGGAAGCCCATCTACATTAAGGAGCTCTCGGCTCCCTCCACACAGGTGTGTGGCTCATCCTGGTTGCACCAGCCGTGGGATACGCAAACCCAGGCCGAATACCTGGAAAACCTCTACACCATTGCCTTCAGCAAACCATCAGTCCAGGCCATAACCTGGTCGTGGGGCATTTCTGACCAGGATGCCTTTATAATGAGCGGTGGACTTCTGGATGCTAGCTCGAATCCGAAACCAGCCTATTTTGCCCTCAAAAATCTTCTTCATTCCTGGACTACCAGTGGCAGTGGAGTGACCAACAGTTCGGGCGAATATAGTTTCAGCGGCTTTGGTGGAGAATATGACGTTATCATAAAAGACCCGGATGGACGCAGCTTTAGTACCAAGATACACGTGACCGAACAACAAGTCAACTCATTCAGTATACCTGATCCTCACATGTGAAAGTTTGACTCCATATTGGATATGTAGTGGCTCTGCAGGAAAATGAGCCGACTTCCGACAGGTTGTACAGAAGGCACTATGGCTTTTAAGAGAGGGGAAGATGGGATAATCTCGCCGCACTGCCTTGCGCTAGGGGTATTTTGTCGCTAAAATTTAGGATTAGACGGTCTATGTGGCGAGGCCGAAAGTTAGGTTAAAAGTTCTTCTTTCCGTCCACTGAGCCCCACCATGGTAGCTTTTGTGGGTTTAGATGGTGTGGTTATCCTTATTAGACACCTGCTTTTGAATTCATTCAATCTGAGAGACCTAACATTCAGCTTGACTCTCCATAGTAGCATTGATAAAATGCGATAGCTAAAACTGATTAGATTAGTAAGTGGAAACCATTTGCACATTTTCTTGGCAGTGCTCATTAGCTACTGGGCGAGTTTAGCCCGGGGCTGACCTCTCGCTTGCAATGGCGTGAGGTTTTTGTTTGGCTTAGTGTGGGAGTTCGAAAATGACCTCGGAAGAAAAAGAGGCGAGATTTGAAAGGATGCGGCATTCGGCTGCCCATGTGATGGCTGAAGCAGTCCAGTTCTTCTTCCCTGGAGCTAGATTTGGTATTGGTCCGGCTATCGAAGATGGGTTCTATTACGACTTCGAATTGCCCCGGGCTCTTGTTCCGGAGGATCTGACGGCAATTGAGTCTAAGATGAGGGAGATAATTGCTGCTAATCTTCCTTTTATTGGAGAGGAACTCAGTAAGGCTAAGGCAAAGAAGTTGTTTTCCGAGCAACCTTATAAGCTGGAACTCATTGAGGAACTTCCTGACAAGACGGTCACCATTTACCGGCAGGGCTCTTTTGTTGATTTGTGTCGAGGGCCCCACGTGAATTCAACTAGCGAGGTTAAGGCTTTTAAACTTACCAGTATTGCCGGGGCTTACTGGCGAGGTGATGAAAGACGCCCCATGTTACAAAGGATTTACGGTGTCGCTTTTGATACTCAGGCTGAGCTTGAAGGTTACTTGGCTCGATTAGCTGAAGCTGCCAAGCGAGACCACAGGAAATTGGGTAAGGAGCTCGACCTTTTTAGCCTTCATGATGAAGCCGGCCCCGGGTTAGTTCACTGGCATCCTAAAGGCGCTTTGGTGCGCCAGATAATTGAAGATTTCTGGAAAGTGGAGCACAGGAAACGAGGTTATGAAATTATCTATACTCCACATATTGCCAAGGTGGATTTGTGGAAAACCAGCGGACACTGGGATTTTTACCGGGATAATTTATATTCACCGATGGATATTGAAGGGCAGGAATACATTATCAAGCCGATGAACTGTTTGGGGCACATTTTGATTTACAAGACTCAGTTGCGTAGCTATCGCAATTTACCGCTTCGCTACGCTGAGTTGGGTACAGTATATCGCTATGAGCGGTCTGGGGTATTGCACGGTCTGGCTCGGGTGCGAGGCTTCACTCAGGATGACGCGCATATTTTTTGTCGACCTGACCAGCTTGAGGCCGAAGTAACAGAGGTGGTGCAATTAGCTCGCTTTATGATGGAGACATTTGGGTTTAATGAATATGAGCTTCTTCTGTCCACCCGGCCTGATAAATATGCTGGTAACGTCCAGATTTGGGAGGATGCGACGGAAGCACTAAAAAATGTTCTGGAGAAGCTTAAGCTTGATTTTACTATAGACCCCGGGGAAGGCGTCTTTTATGGGCCAAAAATTGATATCAAGCTTAGAGATGCTTTGGGGCGGTTGTGGCAGGGGCCAACTATTCAGGTTGATTTTAATCTGCCCCAACGCTTTGATGTTAACTACATTGGTGAGGATGGTTCGGAGCATCAGGTGGTGATGGTACATCGCACCGTGTTGGGGAGTATGGAGCGTTTTATGGCTTGTCTCATCGAACATTATGCTGGAGCCTTTCCGGTGTGGCTATCTCCGGTTCAGGTAGTCATAATTCCTATAGCTGACCGTCACCTGATCTATGCGCATCGGGTGGCAGATGAACTTAGAGAGAGTGGTATTCGTGTTCAGGTTGATAACCGCTCGGAGAGGATGAACTTAAAAATAAGAGAGGCGCAGCTAACAAAAATCCCTTATATGTTTGTTGTTGGTGAAAAAGAGCTGGATGCTTCTAAGGTTTCGCTTCGACTGAGGAATGGGGAGGACTTAGGCTTGCTGACGCTTTCTCAGTTTATGGATAGGGTAAATTCAATAATTGAAACTAAGGCGCCGGATAAACTTTGATTTCCTGTTGTGAATGTGATATATTTTTGCTCGATGGTCCACTTCTTGTAAGGAGGTGAGGAAAGACATAGTCAAAGAGAAGATACGCATTAATCGGTGGATTAGAGCTAAGGAGGTTCGGCTTATAGGGGAGACAGGAGCACAGTTGGGAGTAGTCCCAATTGAGAAGGCGTTACAGATCGCTAGCGAACGCGGTCTTGATCTGGTGGAGGTGGCGTCAAGTTCAGTTCCTCCTGTATGCCGACTTCTTGACTATGGAAGATATAGATACGAGCAGACCAAAAAGGAGCGAAAAGCACGAAAGGGTCAGAGAGGTGGTGGACTTAAGGAAATTCGAGTTAGACCCAGGATGAAGGAACATGACCTTGAGACTAAAATTAAGATTGCGAGGAAGCTGTTGGGGGGGGGTGATAAGGTAAGGTTTTTTGTAATCTTCCGAGGTCGGGAGATTACTCACCCGGAACTAGGTTTGAAACTATTGCGGAAAGCGACAGATGATTTGAAAGACATAGCAGCGTTGGATGGGACGCCATCTTCTCAGGGTCGTATTATGAGCTTGGTGCTTTCGCCCACTTCGACCAAACAGATTAAGAAACCAGTTGTTGAGGAGAAAGTTTAGATGCCGAAACTTAAGACCCATAAGGGCGCTAAGAGCCGCTTCCACATTACTGGCAGCGGCAAGATTATGCGTGTCAAGGGTGGCAAGAGCCATCTAAGGCGTAAGAAACCAGCCAGGACTAAACGCCTTTATGATGATATGATTACTGTTCACCCTTCTGATAAGGTTAGATTAAAGAGACTACTGCCATATGGCTTGAAATAGATTAGGAGGAAACGATTGCCACGAGTTAAAGGTGGAATAGTCACTCGTAGACGGCATAAAAAGGTACTGAAGTTAACTAAGGGGCATAAGGCTACCAGGCATTCTTTATTCCGGCGTGCCCATGAGTCTATGATGCATGCCTTGTTTTATGCCTATCGCCATCGTCGAGAACGTAAAGGTGATATGAGGCGTTTGTGGATTATCAGGATAAATGCAGCTGCCCGGGCGGGAGGGCTTTCCTATAGCCAGTTCATGGATGGCCTAAAAAAAGCCAATGTTGAGATCAACCGCAAGGCATTGGCAGAAATGGCCGTAAAAGACCCATCCAGCTTTTCAAAGTTATTAACTCTAGCTTCAGCCAAACTTGAGAGCTAAAATTCCCCTCACATAGCGAGAATGATGCTAAATCAGGTTGAAGAGCTTGCCTCCAAAGCTTCTGATGAGCTGGGCAAAGTCACCGATGTCAACGACCTTGAAGCATGGCGAATTCGCTATTTGGGCAGAAAAGGCAGTTTAATACAGGTTCTGCGCTCGTTGGCAACTCTGCCCTTAGAAGAGAGGCGTGCGGTTGGGGCTCGAGCCAATGAATTTAAGAAATCGCTTGAAGCTGCCTATACTGAGAAGAAAAGCAATTTAGAGCGAAGTTCAGCTCTTTCTCTGCAACGTGAAAGCCTGGATATCACCCTTCCCGGTCGGCAGGTTTCCCTCGGTCGCCTTCACCCAACAACTCAGATAGTTGAGGAGATTTGTGCCATTTTTAGTAGCATGGGTTTTCAAGTTGTCGAGGGGCCTGAGGTGGAACGGGACTATTATAATTTCGAAGCTCTCAACATGCCGGTAGATCACCCAGCCCGTGATATGTTTGCCACATTATGGGTGGATCTTGAGACTGAAGCTGGTGATAAACCTGTGCTTTTGAGAACACACACCTCTCCAGTCCAGATAAGGGTTATGGAGAAATCACGCCCGCCTATAAGAATAATAGCGCCGGGACGAGTCTATAGATATGAAGCCACAGACGCAACGCATGAGTGGATGTTTTATCAGGTCGAAGGGCTGGCAGTTGATAAAAACATAACCCTGGCTGACTTGAAAGGTACTCTTTTTGAGTTTGCTCGCCGCCTTTTTGGCGAAGAGAGAAAATGCCGTTTCCGTTGCGATTACTTTCCTTTTGTGGAGCCTGGTGTTGAGGTGGCTATTGATTGCATGGTGTGTCGTGGCGCCGGATGTAGACTGTGCGGCAATAGTGGTTGGATTGAAATTTTAGGTGCGGGCATGGTTCATCCTGAAGTTCTTCGGCGTGTTGATATAGACCCTGAAGTTTATTCGGGTTTCGCTTTTGGTATGGGTGTGGAACGCATTCCAATCCTTCGCTATGGCATAGAGGATATTCGCCTCTTTTATAGTAATGACCTCAGGTTTTTAAGACAATTCTGAACTTGGTTATTTTGACTCTTGGGATTTACTAGTGAAAGTTTCGCTTCGCTGGCTAAAAGAATATGTTGACATTTCCACACCGCTTGAGGAGCTGTGTGAAAGGTTGACTATGGCTGGATTGGAGGTTGGTGGAATGGAGGTGATTGGTGGGAGCTGGAACTATATAGTGATTGGCAAAATAGTTGATGTTAGTGCCCATCCTAATGCCGATCGCCTGAGGCTGGTGACCGTTGATTTAGGGAAACAACGTTCCACTGTAGTCTGTGGAGCACCTAATGTTGCAGTTGGTGATAAGGTGGTTTTTGCCCATGTGGGAGCTCAGCTCATAGATGGTCATAGTGGTGAAACGGTGCAATTGGAACCAGCTAAGATTCGTGGTGTTCTTTCTGAAGGGATGATTTGCTCTGAGAAGGAACTGGGGATTTCTGATAGCCACGAAGGCATTATGATTCTATCATCAGAGGCGACCATCGGTACTCCTTTGACTGAGTATCTTGGTGATACGATTCTTGACATGGATATAACACCAAACCGGCCTGACTGTCTATCGGTGATAGGTATTGCCAGGGAGATAGCGGCTCTCACCGGGAGCAAGCTAAATATCACTGAGGTTCATTATCCGGAACTAGAAAGAGCCATAGATTCCTCTGCCTCAGTTGAAATTGTTGAGCCAGACTTATGCCCCAGGTACTGTGCCAGCCTGCTGACTGGGATTAAGGTAAGTGAGTCACCTCAGTGGCTACAACGGCGGCTGTTGGCTTGTGGTATGCGTCCCATTAATAATATTGTTGATGTTACAAACTATGTGATGCTGGAATACGGGCAACCACTTCATGCCTTTGACTACAATGAGATACGGGGCAAACAAATTATCGTACGTCGAGCACAGAGTGGTGAGATTATAGCTACGTTGGATGGAGTTGGGCGGACTCTCAACCCGAATATGCTGATGATTGCCGACAAGGAGCGAGCCATTGCCATCGCCGGTATTATGGGTGGGGCAGATACTGAACTTACGGAGAATACTACCTCTGTTCTGATAGAATCAGCGAATTTCAATCAGGCGGTTATTCATCGGGGGAGCATTGCTATACGGCTGAGCAGTGAAGCTTCACTACGGTTTGAGAAGGGGCTTAGCCGAGACTTGCCGTTAATAGCGTTAAAGCGAGCCACACAATTAATGGCAGAATTGGCTGGGGGGAAAGTGGCTAAGGGAATTATTGATGTTTATCCTGGCAAGCAGCGTAGGGAATCTATATCGCTGCCTGTTGCTGGCATTAAACGGCTTCTCGGTGTGGAGTTGGATGTTAGTGAAATAGCCAAGACTTTGGAGTTGTTGGGGTTCAGTTGCAGGCAAGCTGAATCAAATTCAAAAGTTCACGTAGAAGTTCCTTGGTGGCGTACAGATGTTACTTGTGCCGCCGATTTAGCCGAAGAGGTAGCTCGAATCATTGGCTATGACAGAATCCCGACTACTATGCTGAGTTCACAATTGCCAAGGCATGAGCCAGTGCCGATGTTGTCTCTCAAGCGACAACTGCGCAATATCCTTGTTAGCTGTGGTTTCCAAGAGGTACTTACCTATTCTTTGACCAGCTTGGAGATTTTGAGTAGGCTTTCGCCGGAGCTTCGTCTGATAGGTCCAACTCCAATGAAAGTGGCTAATCCGATGTCTAGAGAGCAGGAATATCTTCGCACTAGTTTGCGAGCCGGTCTCCTATCAGTTTTAGCTCGGAATGAGAGATACCAAGAGGATGACATGAGGCTTTTCGAGATTGGGAAGGTGTTCTTACCCCGAGAAAGGGATTTGCCCCAGGAGAGAGAAATGCTTTGTGCTGTGCTAAGTGGTTCACAGCATAGGTTGTCCTGGCGGAGTAAAGAGGAGCCAATCGATTTCTTTGTTGCCAAGGGAGTGGTAGAGTCTATTCTATCCCAGTTGGAAATGGGTGCGAGCTTTGAGAAGGGTGAAGACGAAAGTTTGTGCCCCGGTAGAATTGCTAGTGTAGTTATTGGCGATGAAAATTTGGGGGTTGTAGGTGAGCTACATCCCAAAGTATCAGAAGTTTTTGAGCTTTCTGATGCCGTCTATCTGATTGAAATCGACCTGGATAAACTGTTATCTTTTATGGTTACTCTCAAAAAATATCAACCGCTTCCCCGATATCCAAGCACAAGCAGAGATATCGCACTGTTGGTGGATGAGCAGATAACCTATCAACAGATTTGCGAAATCATTCAGAACTTTCCTTTTGTGAATTCGGTCGCTCTTTTTGACCTTTATGTGGGCGAACAGGTGCCAGGAGGTAAAAAATCTCTCGCTTTCAGAATTATCTATCAATCACCCACACATACCTTGACTGATAATGAAGTTGACAAAGTCCAACAGCAAATTATCGATAAGTTGCAGCGCGATTTAAGAGCTTCATTGAGGAGCTGATTTGTCCTTGACCAGAATTGTTAAAAAACTTCTCACTTGAACGAAACTTTTGCCTAAATTTACGCTATAATAGGATGCGATTATTTACAGGAAGGGGGGAGATAAGCGTGAAAATTAAAGTTTCTGCTGCGGCTCTATGCTTAGTTTTCATTTCAGTTCTCTGTCTTGCAGTTCCTGTCCAGGCTGCTGGAATGACTCCAACTGCGGGTGTTGTTGGGACGACGGTGACCATATCTGATTTGGCATCCGGGTCTTATTCCATTAAGTGGGATGGAGTTGAGGTCAAACAAGGTACACTGCCAGGTGGGGGTAGTGTCACCTTTATCGTACCTGATGCCTGCGGAGGGGATCATGCTGTCACAGTGGAAAATCCGGTTGATAATCCGGTCTTTACTGCATCCTTCTCTGTTCTTCCTTCGATAAGTATTAGTCCAATTTCGGCTGCTTTTGGTGATTCTGTCACTGTTGAGGGTAAAGGCTTCGCCGATGCCGAAAGTAGTATTAAGGTCACTTATGATGATACAGACATGGAGACAGGAATTTCTGCTAGTAGTAAAGGCTCGTGGGACGCAACTTTTTCTGTACCTAGCTCTGCCAAGGGTAGTCACACGGTTGATGCTTCAGGGAGTACCACTGAGGCGGGTGATGTTCCCGATGTCACCTTAACAGTCAGTCCAAAAATCAGTCTCAACCCGGCATCTGGCGGTGTTGGCACTTCAGTTACTGTCAGTGGTACCGGCTTTGGCAAGGATGAGAGCGGCATTCGAGTTACGTATGATGCCACTGATGCAAAGACAGGCGCTAGCGCTGATAGCAAGGGGTCATGGAAGGTTACCCTTCTTGTTCCTAGCTCTATTCAAGGCGTTCATACAATAGATGCCTCAGGGGCTTCCACCACTGCTGATGAAGTTCCTGACGCCACTTTTTTTGTCTCCGCTGCTGTGAAAGTTAAGCCAGAATCGGGGTATGTAGATGATAGTATTACTATTGACGGCTGCGGTTTTGGCGGCAGCGAAAGTGGTATCACGATTACGCTTGATGGTAATGTTATTAAGAGTGATGTAACAGCTAATAATGAAGGTTGCTGGACCACATCTTTGGCTATACCTGCCTGTGCTGGAGGTAGTCATTTCGTAGATGCTTATAGTGCTTCGACTGCCGCTAATGATGTTGCTGATGCTAAGCTAACTGTTTTATCGAAGGTGGTCATAGAGCCTGCTGAGGGGTATGTGGGTTGTGATATCATGGTTACCGGCACTGGTTTTGGTATAAACAAAGAATTGACTATAAAATATGACAACGTTGCGGCGGTTACTAAATTGGCCACTGATGCTAGCGGCAACTTTCAAGCGAGCCTTAAGGCACCTAAAAGTACAGGTGGTGGACATAATGTAATCGCTGCTGATGCTGGTGGTGCTTCAGCCTCGGGTATTTTTACCATGGAAACAACTCCACCATCATTGCCACAGATTGTGTCGCCGAAGGATGGAAGTAGAGTAGGCCTTTTTGATCGTGCTGCTCCTACCTTTAAATGGACCGATGTTTCTGACCCGAGCGGTGTTTACTATAGCTTGCAGGTATCTTCTCAATCGGATTTTGCAACGACGGTGTTGAGTAAAGAAGACTTGGTTGAACCTAAGTATACCTTGACTGACGATGAGGCTTTACTTCGAGGAAAATATTACTGGCGGATTAAAGCTGTAGATGGTGCTGGTAATGATAGTGGCTGGACCACATCAATACTTGTTAAGGTTGGACTTATGCCACTATGGGCGTTCATACTTATCGCCGTTGTTGCTATTGCCTTTATAACTCGATTGGCTTTCTTTTTGCGGGGTGTCAAGAGGGGGCACTAAAGAGAGCTTCAACAAGCGAATTCATGTTGTCCTTAGGGTTAGTTAGCAAGGATAAATAGATAAGGTTGGTTAGCGTTGGCAGCAAAGAGTAAGTCGAGTCTATTTTGGATGGCGTGTTGATATTCATAGCTTCGTGGTTTCAGCGGCGTGTCAAATTGGGGCAGTCTTAGCTTTCTAGTTTTTTTGGAGTAGCTCCTTAATACTTGTGGTTATTCCTTCTAGGGGTAAAAGCTCGGTTTGTTTTTCCTTGCGCCATTTTATCTCTATGCTCTGACTTTCCAGGGTGCGAGGGCTTATGGTTAAGCGAAGGGGTATACCTAGAAGGTCCGCATCGTTGAATTTGACCCCTGGGGATTCATCTCGATCATCGAAGAGCACCTCAAAGTTTTTTCTGGTTAAATTTTGGTAGAGTTTTTCTGCATTTTCAGCGACATCAGGATTTTCCAGGCGCAGAGGGCAAAGGTAAATGTGGTAGGGGGCAATTGTTACAGGCCA
>JADHXB010000029.1 GCA_016783155.1 Dehalococcoidia bacterium | reverse complement strand
ATGTGCCAAAACGAGCACTGGATGACATCATTATTAGCCAAAAGTGAAGCAAATTTACTTGATTGCCGTGCAACATGTATAATAGCCAATCGGCCATAAGATGAATAATCTGTCAGTTTCGAAGCTCCCACGGCGAATCGAGGGGCTAAGCGAGCTAGCCTATAATCTGTGGTGGAGCTGGCATATAGAGGCACGGCAGCTGTTCAGGGCTCTGGATACACCACTGTGGAAAGCCACGGGACATAATCCGGTTAAGATGCTGCAACAAATCGCCTCTCATCGATTGGTAGCAGCATCTCAAGACCCTCTCTTCCTTAAAAAGTATGACTCTGTTATGAGTGAGTTCAAAGATATGATGTCGGGAGGCGACACCTGGTTCAATACTAAGTATCCTCATCTTGCCCAGCATACTATAGCCTACTTTTCACTGGAATTTGCTATCCATAACTCGCTCCCTCTTTATGCCGGAGGACTCGGTGTTCTGGCAGGCGACTATTGCAAAGAGTCGAGCGACCTGGGACTACCTATGGTGGCTGTGGGATTTATGTACCCGCAGGGTTATTTCCACCAGCATATTTCCGCCGATGGTTGGCAAAAGGAGGTTTACGAACAATTGAACTTCAGTGAAGCACCTATCAGTCCGGTGCTTACCGCTGAAGGGCAACCGATGATTGTCGAAGTACCGCTGGATATGAGGTCTGTGCGAGTCACTATATGGCAAGCGAATGTGGGGCGAGTAAAGCTCTATTTGTTGGACACTGACGTTGAAGGTAACTCACCGTCGGAGCGTAAGCTTTCGGCGCGCCTTTATGCCGGTGACCAGGATATACGCCTGCAGCAGCAAATTATTATAGGTATCGGTGGGGTGCGTGTTCTCCGAGCGCTCGGTATCGAGCCGGTTATCTGGCATGCTAACGAAGGATATAATGCCTTTATGACGTTAGAGCGTATTCGGGAATTGGTGGTAAAGGGGCTGAGCTTCTCTGAAGCCGCGGAAAAGGTGCGAGCTACGACTGTCTTTACCATCCACACGCTGGTTTTGGGTGTCAACGATACCTTTTCCTCCGACCTGATTGAAAAGTATTTTCACCGCTATTGGGGTTCTCTCAGACTGGACAAGGATACGTTCCTGGAGTTGGGTAAGCGAGGGTCTGATAATTCTGCCTTCAACATGACTGCATTGGGCTTGAGAATGGCTGACTACCGCAATGGTGTCAGTCAGCTACATGCTGGGTTATGCCGTCGGACATGTAATTCTATATGGCCTGATACCGAAGAGAAGGAGGTGCCTATCAGCTCGGTGACTAACGGTGTTCATGTTCCCACATGGGTAGCCCCGCAGGCAGCCAGCCTATATGAAGAATACCTTAGCCATGACTGGCTGAAAAGGCGTGATGTCCCGACTTTGTGGGAGAAGGTGCCAGATATCCCGAATGAGAAGATATGGGCAATGCGTCAGTGGTTAAAGCACAAGCTCATTAGCTCAGTGAAAGAACGGGCACGAAAACGCTGGGCTGAAGACCATGTAGCCCCGGAGCAAGCATTGGCCATGGGGGCTCTACTCGATATGGAAGTGCTTACTATCGCCTTCTGTCGCCGATTCACCGCTTACAAGCGAGCCTCGCTTATTCTAAATGATGTTTGCCGCTTAAAGCAGCTACTTCGGAGCGAATTTAGACCAGTCCAGATAATCTTTGCCGGCAAAGCCCATCCTGACGACGAAAGCGGGAAACTGCTCATCCAGGAAGTATACAACGCAGCCAAAAACCCGGAGTTCGGCGGCAGAATAGCTTTCGTCGAGGATTATGATATGCACATGGCACGCTATCTTGTTCACGGTGCCGACGTCTGGCTCAATACTCCCCGGCCTCTTCATGAAGCCAGCGGCACCAGTGGTCAAAAAGCTGCCCTTAACGGAGTGCTGCATCTCAGCGTGCTCGATGGCTGGTGGTGCGAAGGCTATAACGGGAAGAACGGTTGGGCGATTCACAGCGATAGCGAAATGTCCGATTCAGCAGACCAGGACAGGGCAGATGCCGAAGAGCTATACCGCCTGTTGGAGGATAAGGTCATTCCTCTTTACTATGACCGCGACATAAATGGCGTACCACATGGCTGGATCCAGGTAATCAAAGAAAGTATCCGTTCGAACGCACCGTTGTTCAGTGCCCAGCGTATGGCAAAAGAATACACCGAGCAGATGTATGTACCCGCAGCTCAAGCCAGCCAAGCAATACAAACAGAAGCGAGCCAGTAGCTTATAATCATGGCACAAAGCCAGATACGTATGCGCCAGTTTCTTGTGGTGGTACCAGCGAAATTCATAATGATTGATTTGCCTTAATGAATCTTTCTCTCGTAGCCTTCCCAGTATTTTTCACGTATTTCGTTTTTCTTTATTTTACCCGTGGTGGTTTTTGGCACAGTGTCCCAGAATTCTACAGACTTCGGCTTTTTATAACTCGCTAGTCGGTCCTTACAGAACTCGATTATCTCTTTCTCAGAGGCCTGCATTCCTTCCTTTAAAACCAGCACCGCTTTGACAGACTCGCCCCATTTTTCGTCGGGGACACCTATGACTGCGGCATCGACAACGGCCGGATGTGTGTAGAGAACATCTTCTACCTCACGAGAATAGATGTTCTCGCCACCGCTAATTATCATGTCCTTTTTCCTATCGACTATATAGACATAGCCATCGGCATCCATCATCCCCGCATCACCGGTATACAGCCATCCATTTCTTATTGTTTCAGTCGTCTCCTTGGGCATTTTCCAATAGCTGGCCATCATGCGGTCGCTGCGTGCTATTATTTCGCCCGGAATACCTGTTTTAACATCTTCACCATTTTTGTCCACCATCCTGAGTTCACCTTCAAAAGGCGGCTTCCCGGCTGATTCCAGCCTTTTCATCTCTTTGGGCGAACCATTTAGTTTATGGTCACTCTTCAGCAACATAGTCATGTTAAGCGTTTCAGTCTGTCCAAGTAGTTGGATTAATATTTGGCCAAAATGTTTGATAGCTCTCTTTAATGCCTCGAGAGGCATAGGTGCCCCGGTATAAGCGATCGTCTGCAGACTGCTGACATCATATTTACCAAGGGCGGGATGGTCCAAAAGACGTATAATCATTGCTGGCACAAAGCAAGTATAAGTAATTTTTTGCTCTTCAATCGTTCTTAAAGCAGTTTCATCGTCAAACTTCTTGAGGACCACAATGGTAGCGCCAGAAGCAAAGGCTGGTAGCATATAGGCTGCCGAGCCACCAACGTGAAAGAAGGGCATAGCACAAAGGGCGACATCTTTTGAACTCAGGTCACGGTTAGGTAACAGCATCTCCGCTATGAGACTTTTATGAGTATGTATGGCTCCCTTAGGCCTTCCGGTAGTCCCGCTACTGTAGAAAATGGCTGCCATATCAGTTGGTTGTAACGTTTCAGTAGGTTCAGCAGATGGAAAACGACTGATTAACTGCTCATAATTGTGCATATTGTCTATGACTGCATCCAGGCAGATGAAATTTCTTACTTTGCTGATTTTCGGCCGAATGGAGTTAATTACATCAATAAAATCTTTCTCCAAAATAAGAGTAGAAATTTCAGAGTTGTTTACCAAGTACTCCAGTTCCGCACTGACAGACCTGAAATTCAGTGGAACTGTTACCATGCCGGCTTTAGCGACAGCGAACACCTCAAAGTATTGCGAGCAGTTATATGCCAGGATGCCTACATGGTCTCCCTTTTTGACTCCCAGGCTGTGCAAAGCATTTATCAAGCTATTGACCCTTTGATTGACTTGCTCATAAGTGTACCGTTTATCTTCAAAGATAAAAGCAGTTTTATTAGGGTATAACTGTGCACTATTATTTATAAGTTCCTTTAATGTTTGCATTTCTTGCTGGCCAGACCTCCTATCGTTCGTTACTTTTATCAGGTAGCACCTTCACCCTAGGACATTCACATAGGTAATATAGCACTACCACAAGGATATTAACCCAATATCCAAACCATCTACTCCAATTGATTTAGACTAGTAATAAATATCTAATCGCTATATTCTAATAAGCAACGCCTCCTCAACGTAATTCTGACTGGCGGTCCAGTGTTGAATGAAGCATCTTCTGATTATAGCCCACTTTTGTGAACTAGACCAGGCTGATGCCTGTATCCTTAAGTGTCGGCAGCGAGAAAAAACCTGAACGTGAGCCGCACAGGACTCGAACCTGTAACCGGCTGATTAAGAGTCAGCTGCTCTGCCAGTTGAGCTAGCGGCCCAAGCGGGCGCATGTTAGCATCTGTAAATGATTCGAGTCAAGCTTCCTTTAGATTTCTTGGCTCATTTAAGACATGGTATAATGAAGCCGACCCCTGGACATGTAGTGAGGATAGTGGATAAGTCTTTCGAAGTCGTCGACCATACTGCAGATATCGGCATTGTTGCCTATGGTGCCGATATCAAGCAGGTATTTGCCAACGCCGCCCTCGGACTTTTCAACTTGATGGCAGACCTGGATGATTTTGAGGAAGGTCTGCAGCGTGAGCTAGAGCTATCAGCTGAGGATGTGGAAGTTCTTCTGATAGAATGGCTGAACGAGCTTATTTATATCTTTGATGTGGAACATATCATCTTCAAGAGGTTTGAAATAGAAGAACTCACCAGTACCCAAGTCAAAGCCAGGTGCTTTGGGGAAAAGATAAAACCAGGACAGCACAAGCTGAAAAGAGAGATCAAGGCAGCCACCTATCACATGCTACGGATAAGCAAAGAGGATGGTAGCTACAAAGTGCAGGTAATCTTCGATATTTAGAGGACAAGAGTATGCCGAAATGGCAAGGAAAACTTAATAAGATAGATGACTACCGCTGGGAGATCCCCACAAGCTATAAACCGGGGATGCGGGTGCCAGGATTAGTCTATGCAGATGAGGCTATGCTGGAGGTTATCAGAGACGAGCAGTCTCTGGAACAGGTGGCCAACGTAGCCTTCCTGCCCGGCATAGTTGGGCGCTCATTGGCTATGCCTGACATTCATTGGGGCTATGGTTTCCCCATAGGTGGAGTGGCGGCTACCCGGGTCAGCGACGGCGTAATTTCGCCAGGTGGCGTTGGCTACGATATCAACTGCGGCGTAAGGCTGCTACGTACCAACCTAACCGAAGATGAAGTCAAGCCTAAAATTAAGGAGCTTGTCAATGCATTGTTCCACGATGTTCCCTCCGGTTTAGGCTCCGAAGGTAAAATAAGAGTGGGTGAAAAAGAGATAGACGAGGTACTGACTAACGGCGCTCACTGGGCGGTAAAGCGGGGCTTCGGTAGGCCTGAAGACCTGGAGGCAACTGAGGAGACAGGTCGTATGAAAGGAGCTGCTCCGGACAAGGTAAGTGCCAGGGCTAAGAAGAGAGGCGCACCTCAATCAGGAACCTTAGGCTCTGGAAACCACTTTCTGGAGGTGCAGATAGTAAGGGAAATCTATGACGAAGTCGCAGCTAAGGCTATGGGCATTGACCGAATCGGACAGGTGCTGCTTCTTATCCACACCGGCTCAAGAGGTCTTGGACACCAGGTCTGTGATGACTATTTGAGAATCATGGAAGAGGCGGTTCGAAGATATGGTATCGGCCTTCCCGATAGGCAACTGGCTTGTGCTCCGGTGGAGTCGAAGGAAGGGCAAGACTACTTTGCCGCAATGGCTTGTGCTGCCAACTATGCTTGGGCTAACCGACAGTGCATTACCCACTGGGCACGGGAGTCATTCGTCAGGGTCTTCGGCAAAAACCTTGAAGAGTTGGGTATGCAGCAGGTTTATGATGTGGCTCACAATATTGCCAAGATTGAGGAGTACACCGTAGATAGCCAGAAGCTCACAGTGTGTGTCCACCGTAAGGGAGCTACCAGAGCTTTTCCTGCCGGACACAAGGATGTACCGCAACGCTATAAGGAAGTTGGACAGCCAGTGCTCATTCCCGGCGATATGGGCCGCCGTTCGTATGTTGCCGTAGGCACGGAGAAGGCGATGGCAGAAACTTTCGGTTCCACCTGCCATGGCGCTGGCAGAGTACAAAGCCGGGGTGCAGCCAGGCGCAGCCTGAGAGGCATTGATGTCGCCAATGAGCTAAGAGCTAGAGGTATCACGGTAAAAACCGATAACATGGCTTCGCTGGCAGAAGAGGCGTCACAAGCTTATAAAGATGTTACTCAGGTAGTCGAAGTAACCCATCAGGCCGGAATTTCTCGAAAAGTTGCCATGGCAAGTCCCATAGGAGTTATCAAAGGCTAGTGGTAAGAACGAAAGAAGCTCCCATTAAACTGCCCTCCCTAAACCCCCAGGGAAAGGTATCAGTAGAAGCAGCCATTTCAAAGCGAAGGTCAGTTAGAAGGTTCAGAGCCCAGCCATTATCTTTAGCACAGCTTTCCCAGTTATTGTGGTCAGCCCAAGGTATAACTGGCAGTGGCGGAAGAAGAGCTGTTCCCAGCGCCGGAGCCACCTATCCTCTAGAGATTTTTGTCGTCATTGGTGCGCACGGAATAGAAAGCTTAGCAGCCGGCATATACCACTATCAAGCAGACACCCATTCTCTGAGCCTGTATCTTAGTGGCGACTTAAGGCAGAAACTAGCTGATGCTGCCTTGGGCCAAGGCTTCGTTGCCAATTGTCCGGTTGTTATAGTGGTCTGTGCTCTTCACCCCAGAACTGCCTATAGATACGGCAGACGTGGCGAGAGATATATCCATATGGAAGTCGGGCATGTCGGCCAGAATGTCTCACTACAGGCTGTGGCTCTGGGCTTAGCTACGGTAATGGTCGGCGCCTTCGAAGATGAAGAGGTCAGGAAAGCCCTAAAAATCGAAGAACAAATCAAACCGTTATACATAATTCCAGTAGGTGAGCCAGTGTAATTACCTAAGCACAAAATCGATTGTTCTTATCCATCGGATGTATTACAATTAAGCAACTAACAGGGAGGTTCAAAAAATGCCACAAACCAGAGAAGCAGTCATAGTAGACTACCTTAGGTCTGCGTTTTCGAGGTCTCGACCGAGAGAGCCAGAGAAGGATGTGTTCAATAGCATGAGAATGGATGTCGTTGCCGGAATGCTGATAAAGGAGATCATTAAGAGAACCAAGGTTAAACCAGAGCAAATCAATGACGTATTGGTTGGCACCGCCTTTCCAGTGGGTGAGCAGTGGCTATACGGAGGAAGAAGTGTAATATTTGAAGCGGAATTGCCATTCGAGGTTCCGGGAGCACAGATCGATAGGCAATGTGGTGCTTCAATGTCAGCCATACACACAGGTGCTATGGAGATAATGCTTGGTTACTCAGATATTGTTATCTCGGGCGGGATTGAGCACATGACGCATGTCCCGATGCCTGGTCCTGGTATTGAGCTGGATAAACTTATGCGAAACCCAGACCCTGCCTTCATAACTGACGAACGCTTTAAGAAATATGATTTTATGACAGCCGCGAACATGGGGCTCACCGCAGAAAAGTTGTTTTCGGAGTCTGGTTTTACCAGAGAGGGTATGGACGAATGGGCGCTCAGAAGCCAGCAGATGGCAGCCAAGGCGCTTGAAGAGGGATATTTCAAAGGCGAGATAATGCCTGTTGAAGTAACGCTGGCTGATGGCACAAAGCAGGTCATCGACAAGGATATGAGTATCAGGGCAGACACAACAATGGAAGGCCTTGCTGCACTTAATCCGGCATTTAAGCCGGATGGCCAGGTAACCGCCGGTAACTCTTCGCCGTTGAACGCTGGCGCCAGCGCCGTAATGCTGATGTCTGAGGAGAAGGCAAAAGAGTACAATCTCAAGCCTTTGGCCACAATCGTGTCTATGGGGTGGGCTGGTGTAGACCCAACACTTATGGGAAAGGGGCCAGTACCTGCCAGTAAAATGGCGTTAAAGCATGCCGGATTAGATGTGAAAGATATTGATTTCTGGGAGATAAACGAGGCGTTTTGTGTTGTAGCCCTTTATTGCATGAGAGAGCTGGGTATTGATCCCAAGAAAGTTAATTTAAAAGGTGGAGCTACCGCAATTGGTCATCCGCTCGGCGCTTCTGGAGCCAGGCTTGTCGGTACCTTAGCCAGAATACTGAACATGGAAGGCGGGACTTATGGTCTGGCAAACGCCTGTATCGGTGGAGGGCAAGGAGCAGCCACAATCATCAAGAGGGAAAAGTATTAAAGGATTGGAGTTTCAACGCTTAACGCTAATTGAATAGAAACCTTTGGCCTGTTAATAGGCAACACAATCTGTGAACTCGTATCAGCGGCGTTGCCTGTTTTTATTCTGCTTCAGCAGCCAGTATTCTACACCATCCGCCAGAGCTAACCAGCTGGCCTCAATAATGTTCGTTGAGCTACCCATTGTTCGCCATTGTTTCTGGCCGTCGCTGGACTCAATGAGCACCCGTATCTGAGAACCAGTGCCGGCGCTCTCCTCTAAAATTCGCACCTTATAGTCAATGAGTTCGATAACAGTCAAGTCAGGGTAAAATTCAAGCAAAGCCTTTCGTAAAGCCCGGTCAAGGGCATTTACCGGACCATTGCCCTCGGCAGCAGTGTGAATAATCCTGTCACCAACTTTCACCTTAACAGTAGCTTCGGCAAGCAGTTCCGATTCATCCTCACTGGATGGACGACGATGTCTCTCCACCAATACCATAAAGTCAATCAGCTCAAAAGGAGGCTTATATTCAGGCTGAGCTCGATGCAATAACAACTCGAATGAGGCATCGGCATCTTCATATTGGAAACCGCGGCTTTCCAATAGCTTTATTTGCTGCAATACCTGAAGGGTCTGTTTGCTCTTCGATGTTAGATTGATACCTAGCTCCTTAGCCTTATAGATAATGTTACCCTTGCCCGACAGCTCAGACACAACCACCTTGGGATGGTTGCCTACCATCTCAGGGTTGATATGTTGATAGCTGTCTTCCCACTTCATGACGCCGGATGCGTGCAGTCCGCCCTTGTGAGTAAAGGCACTGGCACCAACGTAAGGACGGCGACTGGACAGAGCCTGGTTGGCTAATTCAGCCACGTAATGAGAGACTTCAGTTAGCTTAGCTAGCTGCTCATCGGTGATGCAATCGATACCCAGTTTAAGCTTTAGAGCTGGTACAATCGAGCAAAGGTTGGCATTTCCACAGCGTTCACCATAGCCATTAATAGTCCCCTGCACCTGGGTGACTCCAGCTTGAACTGCTGTCAGCGAGTTAGCTACAGCCAGCCCGCCATCGTTATGGACATGAATGCCTAGAGGGACTATTACAGCCTTCTTAACAGCCTCAATAGCAGTAGCAATTTCAGAAGGCAGTGCACCACCATTGGTATCACAGAGTACCACGCAATCAACTCCAGCCTTGGTCGCAGCTTCAACCGTCTGGACTGCATGCTCGGGATTTGCCTTGTAACCGTCGAAGAAATGTTCAGCATCGAAAAATACAGTAAGGCCTTTTGACTTAAGAAAATCTACAGATTCAGCGATAATACGCAGGTTGTTCTCCAAATTGGTTTCCAGAACCTGGGTCACATGCAAATCCCAGCTCTTACCAACTATGGTGACTACCTTGGTCTTAGCCTCTACTAAAGCCTGGAGATTAGCATCTTTACTCACCTTGGATTTGGGGTGCCTGGTGCTGCCAAAGGCAACTAAAACCGAGTGCTTCAATTTCAAAGCCTTAGCCTTAATAAAGAACTCGGTATCCTTGGGATTAGCCCCCGGCCAACCACCTTCAATGAAGTGGATGCCCAACTCATCCAGCTTCTGGGCAATCTTGAGCTTATCAGCCACAGCGAAGGAAATGCCCTCCTGCTGGGCTCCATCTCGCAAAGTCGTATCATAAAGCTTAACTTTTGGCATCATTTCCCTTTATTTAGCTACTCTCTCAGCAATCAGTTCACCCATCTCCCTCGTCCCGACCTTGATTTTGCCCTCCTCCATTATATCATAGGTGCGATAACCCTCTTCCAAAACAGCAAGCACTGCCTTATCGACAGCCTGTGCCTCATTTGCCAGGTTAAATGAGTAACGGAGCATCATAGCAGCACTCAATATGGTGGCGATCGGGTTGGCTATATTTTGTCCGGCTCGACTTGGAGCACTGCCATGGATAGGCTCATACATGCCGAAGGCTTTAGAAACGCCGCCTTTTGGGATACCAGCTAAACTGGCTGAGGGCAACATTCCCATGGAGCCGGCCAGCATCGAGGCTTCGTCAGTGATAATATCACCAAATGTGTTCTCTGTAACTATGACATCAAATTGAGCTGGACGCTGGATAAGACGCATGGAGCAGGCGTCTACCAGCATATGCTCTAGCTCCACATCAGGGTAATCAGCAGCGACCTCGGTTGCAACCTGCCGCCACAATCGAGATGATTCAAGAACATTAGCTTTATCTACCGAAGTTAGCTTCTTGCGACGGGTCAGAGCTATCTCAAATCCGACCCTAACTATACGCTCAATCTCCTGTTCCGAATAGAACATAGTGTCGACAGCCTTCCTGCCTTCAGCATCATGCCACTGCTTCTTGGGCTGGCCGAAGTAAAGTCCACTGGTAAGCTCACGAACTACTGTCAGGTCTACATTCTTTATCACTTCGGGTTTGAGGGTTGTTGAATCGACAAGTATAGGCAACACCTTCACCGGGCGTAAATTGGCAAAAAGCTCCAGTTCCTTACGCAGAGCCAGAAGCCCATCCTCGGGCCGGACTTTAGCCTTTGGGTCATCCCATTTTGGTCCGCCGACAGCCCCAAGCAGCACGGCATCACAGCTTCGGCACATCTTCAAAGTTTCTTCAGCTAGGGCAACGCCGTGGGCGTCTATCGCTGCTCCACCCACCAGACCGTGATGGAACTGGAAGCTATGGCCGAATTTCTTTCCCATGGCTTCCAGGACTCTTATCGCCTCATTGGCCACCTCGGGGCCAACACCATCGCCCAACAAGGCTGCGATATTGAATTGCATCTTACAATCCTCCAGTTATTTTCTTCGTTGTATACTCAACCAGTCCACCGGCATTCATTATTTCCATCATGAAATCAGGATAAGGTTTGGCAACAAAAGTTTTACCTCGGGTAATGTTCCTTATCTCTCCGGTGGTTAATTCGACCTCAAGAATATCGCTAGCTTCAGTGCTATCAACAGCCTCAATACACTCCAGAAGCGGCAGCCCTATATTGATAGCATTGCGGAAGAAAATGCGGGCGAAGCTTTTGGCTATGACACAGGATATGCCGGCAGCTTTGATAGCCAGCGGAGCATGCTCCCGCGAAGAGCCACAACCGAAATTGGTGTCAGCCACAATAATGTCTCCGGGCTTGACCTTATCCAGGAACTCTGAGTCTATGTCTTCCATACAATGCTGAGCCAGCTCTCCGGGCTCGGACAGACTAAGATAGCGAGCTGGTATGATAGCATCGGTATCAACGTTGGCACCGTATTTGTGAACTTTCCCTTTTAGCTTCAAACTATAACCTACCTTTCAAAACCAGACGGGACCAGCTAAAACAGATGAAGCACCGGTTGGTCGCTACTCTGGGTAAGCCATTACAACCATGGGTAAAATTTCCCCCTATGTTCTACCCATCCGTCTAAACCATATTTCTTAATCTTTCTCAAATTCTCCTTAGCAGTATCACCATGGAATAGCTTGAAAAATTCAAACTTATTGCATCCCTCAAATTCACCGCATTCCCAGCAGCCTTTGAGTTTCTTCGTCTGAATACAACTCTTAATCTCACAAGGTTGCAAGCATCCGTCGCCACCAGCCCTACAGTGAGTATCACATTTCAACTTAACTATCGCATTCAAGACCTCATGATATTCTGTATAATGCTTAAATTCTTCCACAAAAGCGCCTTTGACCTCTGCGTACTTATCGAACTTTACCCTTCGCAATTCATTCTGCAAATCTCGTGCTAAGTCGGCAGCTTTACTCTTATAGCGAAGGCAGTCGCCACAATACAAGCCACAATATGCGGTCAGTTCAATCACTGACTGTTTGCCTCCATCCCATACTTCATTTTAGTTATAACACCGTCCCCAGGAAAAACAGTACTGCCACGACTACCTTTACAAACGGGCAAATCTTTATCGGCACGATTGATGTTCTGGCACCGGTTATAGAAGTCAATGCCGCCATAACAACAAGCATTGCGGCGGATGCCATATAGACAATCGCTGAAGTCTGATTCTGAGCCTCTCCCCAGATGGTGACAAACAGCACGAGCAAGCCTATAAAGCACAGTGTTAGACCTTCTGCGACCCACTCCATGGTTATGATTCGCCTGTTGTCTTGTGACATTTTCCCAAAACCGTTAACCACAGATTTGGTTGGGACAATATGGGCTATCCCCCACAGTGTAATTACAACAGCCCCCACATACAGCAATATGTCATTAATCATGGCAGCTCTCTCCCCAGTCTTTTATCAGATGGCAGCGTTGCCGGAAAACTATCTCTCCTCGACACCAAAAAGTCTGGACAAAAGCAGGGTTATCAACTTGCAATCTCCTCAGGGCTCGCTATCTGGCCAACAATGGCGCTGGCGGCGGCGACTGCCGGACCGGACAGATAGACTTCGGCCTGGGGGCTGCCCATTCTGCCGACGAAGTTGCGGTTGGTTGTTGACACGCAGCGCTCGCCAGCTGCTAAAACTCCCATATAGCCGCCGAGGCACGGGCCGCAGGTAGGCGTGCTGACAGCAGCCCCGGCTTTGATAAACGTCTCAATCAAGCCTTCACGCAAGGCATCAAGATAGATTTGTTGAGTGCCGGGAAGGATGATGCATCTCACTTCGGGACTAACCTGCCTGCCTTTAAGTATCTTGGCAGCTAGCCTCAGGTCATCGAGACGCCCATTGGTGCAGCTACCAATCACGGCCTGGTCAATTTTTATGTTCCCTACCTGGCTTATCGGCTTCACATTGGAAGGCAAATGAGGCATGGCTACCTGTGGCTCTATTCTGGATACATCGTACTCAATCGTCTTAGTATATTCGGCATCTTCGTCAGGTTGATAGACCTGGTAGGAACGTTTTGCCCTGTCTTTGACATATTTCTTCGTCTCACTGTCAACCCTGAAGATGCCAGCTTTAGCCCCGGCCTCAATTGCCATGTTCGCCATGGTGAAACGCCCATCCATAGGCAGGGCGTCAATTGCTTCGCCGGTAAACTCCATAGCCGAGTAAAGAGCGCCATCAACGCCGATATCGCCGATGGTATAAAGGATAAGGTCTTTGCCCCCAACCCATTTTTCCAACTTTCCCCGGTAAACAAACTTGATGGTCGGTGGCACCTTCATCCATATCTCGCCGGTAGCCATAGCCACAGCAATATCAGTCGACCCCATACCGGTGGCGAAAGCACCCAAAGCTCCATAGGTGCAGGTATGAGAATCAGCTCCAACCACCACTTCTCCGGGCAAGACCAAGCCCTGCTCCGGCAAAAGCACATGCTCAATGCCCATCCTGCCAACCTCGAAATAGACCAGATTGTACTGGTGGGCAAATTCGCGCATTATCTTTGCCTGTTCAGCAGAAAGTATGTCTTTATTGGGGCAGAAATGGTCGGGCACCATCACTATCTTTTTGGGGTCATAGACCTTGTTTATCCCCAGACGATTAAACTCCTTTATTGCCAGAGGAGCAGTGATGTCGTTTGACAAAACCAAATCAACCCTGACGTTTATGAATTCGCCAGGGCTGACCTTACCTTTGCCCGAATGAACTGCCAGAATCTTCTCAGCTAAAGTCAAAATTCATCACCTCAATCTTTCAAATCAATCTTTTACCCTGGGAATCATTAGCACAAGTATGGTGATGGCTGCGACGACGGTGGCAATTAGATACATCCCTACACCAGCCGCCAACCCTATAGACGCTGTGGCCCATATGCTTGCCGCTGTTGTCAGACCAGCTAGATGGTCACCACGCACACCACGAAAGATAACTCCGGCACCTATAAAACCTATGCCGGTCACTATTCCAGCAGCAACCCTTGAGGGGTCTACACCACCGCTGAAACCAAAAATCGAAACTACTGTAAAAAGAGCCGAGCCGAGAGCAATTAAAACATGGGTGCGCAGACCAGCCGGCTTGTTAGCTCGCTCCCGCTGATAGCCGATACCAGCCCCCAGGGCTGTTGCCAAAAACAGACGCAGAATAATCTCTACTTCTGTGCTCATCTAAATTTATCACTCTTTTCTTGCCTTCTTGGCTGCCAGAAGCCGATTCAGCGCATTCATATAGGCTTTGGCACTGGCGACGATGATATCTGTGTCGGCACCACGTCCGGTATAACCGATACCATTGCTCTCGATTCTTATGAGTACCTCACCAATAGCATCAATACCCTCAGTCACCGATTTGACGGTGAACTCAGTGAGTTTGTTAGGCACCTTAACTATTCGATTAATAGCTTTATATATGGCATCCACCGGCCCTGCACCCAAGTCAGCATCAGCCATAGCCCGGCCATCAGGACCGATGAGTCTCACCGTAGCTGTTGGAATGTTATTATTGCCGCATGAAACTTCGACGTGGTCAAGATGGTAAACCTCGGAAACAGTGCGCAGTTCTTCAGCTATCAGAGATTCAATATCACGGTCAGTGACCTCTCGTTTCTTATCAGCCAGTTCCTTAAGAGCTTGAAAGGCATGTTTGAATGATTCCTCATCCAGAATATAGCCGAGTTCAGCCAGTCGTTCCTTAAAAGCATGCCGACCGCTCAACTTGCCCAGGACAAGGCTGCTAGATGGAATACCCACTGACCTCGGGTCCATAATCTCATATGTAAGCGCCTTTTTAATAACCCCGTCCTGGTGAATACCCGATTGATGGCGGAAGGCGTTAGCGCCGATAATAGCCTTGTTAGGCTGGACTATGAACCCGGTAAGCTCGCTCACCAGACGGCTCGTCCTATAAATCTGGGTAGTGTCAATGTTTGTGGTCAGGTTGTAAAAGTCATTTCTGGTTTTGAGCGTCATGACAATCTCTTCCAAAGAGGCATTGCCAGCCCGCTCACCTATGCCATTGATGGTACACTCAACCTGCCTGGCACCCCTCCGTATCGCCTCAAGGCTATTGGCTACCGCCAGTCCCAAATCATTATGGCAATGGACACTAACCACAACCTTATCAATGTTGGGCACGTTGTTAAATATACCTTCAATCAAGTCGCCAAGCTCTTGCGGGATGGCGTAACCAACCGTGTCCGGGATATTTAACGTGGTCGCACCGGCCTTAATAACAGCCTCCAATATCTGATGAATGTATGCAGGTTCGGTGCGGCTGGCATCCATTGGTGAGAATTCCACGTCATCTGTATATTTCTTAGCCCGAGCTACCATGTCACGAGAAATCTGCAGGATTTCTTCACGAGTCTTTTTGAGTTGATAGAGAAGGTGTATATCCGAAGCGGAAAGAAAAACATGAATACGAGGTCGCTTGGCTTTTTTTATCGCCTCCCATGCCCTGTCTATGGCTTCAGCATTGGCATGAGCCAAGGCACAGACAGTTGAGCCCTTAATTTCTTTAGCGATAAGCTGAACTGCTTCGAAATCGCCCGGAGAGCTTATTGGAAAACCGGCTTCGATAACATCAATGCCGAGCCTTTCCAGTTGCTTGGCAATCTCCAATTTCTCCCGGATACTCAGACCAGCTCCGGCTGCCTGTTCACCATCACGCAAGGTGGTGTCAAAAATGATGACCCTGTTCATGTCTCACCCTTTAAATCAAGCCTTAAGCCACGGCATCATATCTCTAAGTTTCTTGCCCACGATTTCAATCTCATGTTCAGCATCCATTCGCTTTAGAGCATTGTAGACAGGACGGCCTGCCTGATTCTCCAGAATCCACTCCCTAGCAAAGCTACCGCTCTGGACTTCGGCGAGAATTTGCCGCATCTTATCCTTGACCAAATCATCGATGACTCTTGGTCCCCTGGTATAATCGCCGTACTCAGCGGTATCACTGACCGAATACCGCATATAGCTAAGACCACCTTGATACATAAGGTCAACGATGAGCTTAAGTTCGTGAAAGCACTCGAAATAAGCGATTTCTGGCTGGTAGCCAGCTTCGACTAGTGTCTCAAAGGCGGCCTTGACCAGTGAAGTAACTCCACCGCAGAGCACTGTCTGCTCGCCAAAAAGGTCGGTCTCAGTTTCCTCGGCAAAAGTGGTTTCCAGCACACCGGCTTTAGCACAGCCAAGACCTCTCGCATAAGCCAGGGCAATATCCTTCGCCTTTCCAGATGCGTCCTGATGAATAGCCACAAGAGCCGGCGCTCCAGAGCCCTCGGTATAAAGCCGCCGCAACATGTGGCCCGGACATTTAGGAGCAATCATTGTCACATCCACATCAACAGGCGGTAGGATCTGCCCAAAGTGGATATTGAATCCATGGGCAAACATCAGCATCTTGCCTGCTGATAGCTCCTTTTCAATTGATTCATGATAAACCTTCGACTGTAGAGTATCCGGAACAAGCATGACAATTATGTCCGCTTTCTTAGCCACTCCGGTGGCATCAGCCATCTTGAAGCCTGTCTGTTTGGCATACTTCCAGCCCTCAGTGCCTTTGGCTTCTGCAACAATCACCTGACAGCCGCTGTCTCTCAAGTTCTGAGCATGAGCATGCCCCTGGCTACCAAAACCAATGATGCCAATCGTCTTGCCCTTGAGTAAGTTTAACTTGGCATCCTTTTCGTAATAAATCTTAGCCATGATTACCTCCTTGAAAAGTTTTATATCCACCTATGACATTTAAGTATTTGTGCACCGTCACCAGTCAGGTGGGCTTTCGGCTTCTAAGGGTGGTTTCGGCGGTTGTTTTGGTGCCTTTACCTCCCCCGGCTTTTCAACCTGCAACGGACCAGCACCACCCCGGGTTAAAGCGATACGACCAGTCCTGGCTATCTCCCTGATACCAAAGCCACGGAGAAGCTCTAATAAGGAACTGACCTTTTCTTCATCTCCGGTTATTTCCACCATCAGTGAATCAGAGGAAACATCCACTATATTAGCCCTGAAAATATCCACGATCTGGATGATTTCGCTCCGAGTAGAAGCAGTCGCTTTGACTTTGACCAAAGCCAGTTCTCGAACCACTTTGTCATCACTAGTTATATCAACTATCTTAACTACATCTATAACTTTGTCCAGCTGTTTCCTGACCTGTTCCACTTTGGCGTCATCACCTTC
>JADHXB010000028.1 GCA_016783155.1 Dehalococcoidia bacterium | reverse complement strand
TAGCGCTGTTTGAGAACAGCCCCCTCCTCGAACATCTTCCTGACCCACGACCCCTCCACCATACGTGCCCGGACGTTATCCGAGATTGACATTCGAGGCCTCCTTCCTCCCTTGGTCAAAAGCGGTGATATTGACCTGCAGGATGTTTGGCGGCAGCCGCTGAGAGAGGCAGTCCTTCCATATATCAACATCGATAGGCACAAAAGGCGACACACATCCCAGCATAAACATATTAAGCGTCCTGACGTCGCCCAACTCCCTGGCCCTCATTGTTCCGTCGGCAAAATAGATGCGGCTCGTCCGCCGCTTCAGGATGTCATCTATCTCTTCATCACTGGGGTACTGGTGAGTTCCCAAACTGACGGAAAGCGGAGGCATAGCGTGGTTATTCACAATTGCCAGCCCTCCAGGTCGAAGGTAGTAGCCCCACCTGGCCGCTTCCAACTTCTCGAAGGCAACCAATATGTCGACTTCACCCTCTTTGATTAAGGGAGACCAGACCTGATTCGCTATCCGCACATGACTTACAACACTGCCCCCACGTTGTGCCATGCCAAGCGTGTCTGTTTTCTTAACATCGTACCCGGCGGCGAGAGCTGCCTCGCCCAGTATGTCACTGGCCAGAATAATCCCCTGGCCACCTACACCCACCATAAGTAAGTCCTGCCTGTTCATTTTGATTCCTCAGCCCCAATACTAGACAGCGGGCCTATCGCGTGCTTGGGACAAAGCTGCTGACAAATAGTGCAGGCATCGCCAGCGCACAAAGTAGCATCGATGTAGACCTGCTCGTTGAGCTTCTGAATAGCCGGGCACCCAATCTTGAGACAAATCCCGCAATCGTCGCATTTATCGACATCAACTGTCCTCGGCCCGGAGCGCGTCCGCAGGCGCACCGAGCACATACCGCGGACTATGATAACAGAAAGCTCAGGACTATCCAGGGAGCTCCTCACAGCAGCCCTCAGAGCTTTCATATCGAAGGCATCTACCACTTTGACGTCGTCGACCCCTATGCCCCGCACCAACCGCTCAAGCTCCACCGCCTTGGTCTTCTTGCCCTGCGCCGAAACGCCGGTCCCGGGGTGGTCCTGGTGGCCAGTCATCGCTGTGGTGCTGTTATCAAGGATCACAATCGTTATCTGCGCCTTGTTGTACACCCCGTCCACCACACCGGTAATGCCAGAGTGAAGAAAAGTGGAATCGCCGATAACCGCTATGACCTTGGTTCCGACACCGGCTTTCTCCATTCCCAGGGCTTGACCGATGCTGGCACCCATACAGGCTGTGGTATCCATGGCGCGAAGCGGGGGATAGGTAGCCAGCGTATAACAACCAATATCTCCGGTAATAATCAGCTTCGATTCCTTTTGTGCCTTGCCGCTAGAGTCCAGCAACTTATCCCGCTGTCCCACGGTGTTGAGCACAAAGAACATTCCGGTATGTGGGCAGCCTGGGCACAGGAGAGGAGGACGCCCTGGTAGCCCCTGGGGGAGCTCTGTCTCCTGACTCAGTGAAGGTTCGGTCACCAACCCGGCACGGCGGCCAGCTTCCTCGACAATCCCTGAATTCAATTCACCGACCCTGGGGATGAACTCCTTCCCGGTGACCTTTATCCCCATCGCCCGGATGTTCTCCTCTAGAAATGGGTCGAGTTCCTCCACCACTATCACCCTGTCTACCTTGTCGGCGAACTGACGGAGCAAATTCTGTGGCAGGGGATAGGTCATGCCGAGCTTGAGGAAAGAAGCCTTGGGGAAAACCTCCCTGGCATACTGGTAGGCAACGCCGCTAGTCACCACGCCTAGATGAGTGTCGCCCCACACCACCTTATTATGGGGAAAAGTCTCGGCATAGTCAGCCAGTTTAACCAGGCGCTCCTCCATCAATGGACGCCTGAGCCGGGCGTGACCGGGCAACATTACGTACTTCTGTAGATCGTGTTTGAAAGTCGGTTCCCCGGCTGGCGCTTTCCTGTCGCGATTCACCTCTACCAACGACTTGGAGTGGGAAATACGAGTGGTGGTACGCACCAGCACCGGGGTATCAAACTCTTCGCTGATATCAAAGGCACATGCCATCAGGTCGTAGGCTTCTTGACTATCACCGGGCTCGAGCATGGGCACTTTAGCCAGTTTGGCATAGTGGCGGTTGTCCTGCTCATTCTGGGTACTATGCGCTCCAGGATCATCGGCACAGACCACAACCATCCCGCCGTCAATCCCAGTTATCGATGCCGCCATAAAAGGGTCGCTGGCCACGTTCAGCCCTACCTGCTTCAAAGACACTAGCACCCGCACCCCAGCATAGGCTGCCCCCAGACCCACCTCCATAGCTACTTTTTCATTCGTCGACCACTCAGCATAGACATCGTCAAACTGGGCTATCGATTCAAGTATCTCGGTGCTCGGTGTCCCGGGGTAGGCTGCCGCCACCGATATACCAGCATGATAGGCCCCTAATGCCAGGGCTTCATTTCCCGAAAGTAGTTTCTTCATTTCAGTCACGCTTAGCAAAAGTGGAGCCAGCGGTCGGATTCGAACCGACGACCGGCGGTTTACGAATGGCGAGCCAATTATACCACCTGATGCTCCCAGATAGGAAATGGTGTGTTGTGGTCTAAGGGCAGAAGGCGATTTTGTATCTGGCGTGGCATGTGGTGATGGGGAGTGCTGAGCAGTTCGTTAGCAAAATGTTAGCAAGTCCACGGTGACGTTGAACGTTCCGTCAAAGTGTATGCTCGTTGATTTGCAGTTCACCAATGCTGAACACATAGTCTCGCACGTCCCAATTATGGTCTTGCGTTACACGAAATACGTGAACGCGAGTCATGCCCTGAGAGAGCACCAGCAGTTTAGCCCATTGGATCGGCTCTAGCGGAAGCAGGACCGCAACAACCACAGTGACTGGGGCTGGCGTTATTGACATAAAGGTTGACAAATAGCTCGAAATAGCCTATAATAGCTGTAATAAACTGGAATAAAGTGCTAACAACTCTATTTGGCTGTAAACAACATGAAAAATCAACGTGGACGAAGAAAAAAGGGGTATATTAAAATATATTCTAGTGTTCCTTCACCGACCCACACCTCTATTGAACAGGAAGCTGGCCGTCGGGGATTAGATCTGGCAAGTATTATCAGAGAAGTCCTAATAGAGAAATTTGGGCAGGAAGATTCACCAAAGGAGGGCAGAAGTTAGGTGATAAAGGAAAGACAAGGCTAGGAGGCAAAATTGTGTTTTTTGATGTCTAATTGTATTATAAGGTCAGCAAAATCGCCAGAGGTATGGCCCTACACTTACTCCAGTAATACTGAGAGCAAACAGCAACATTAACAAATCTTTATCAGGAGGAACTAGATGGAGACAGGAGTACGAAAACAAATATCAGCCAGAAAGCTGACTATACTTTCGCTATTGTCAGCCCCTGATGCGAACACAAAGACCGCTCAACCGATTCTAGGGACCACCCGCATGCAAAAGTTGGTGTTCTTAGTCAGTGAGAGGACGCGCTTGGCTCTCAAAGATAATACTTACTTTAATTTTGATTTCAACTATGAGGCTGAAAAGTTCGGACCTGCTGACCTTGATCTTTACCAAGACCTAGATTTTCTCAGAACAATGCGACTCATTACTTGGGATAGAGGCGAAGTAATCGAGCTGTCACCCGAACCACTGCTAGAGGCTATGGTCAAACCAGCTGCCAGAGCGCTGGCCTTATTGCCAGAGGAGAGGGAAGAGGACGAGTTGAGTTTTGAGTATTTGATGGGCGTGGATCCTCTAGAGTTACTTGTTGCCGATGCAGAAACCGAGGGCGAACCTCAGTATGCCATAACAGAGAAGGGCTTTACTATCCTAGATAATCTGCGCTCTAGTTCAGAGGGCCGACAGAAAGAGTTATTTGAAGCCCTCGAAAATGCGTGCACGGCAGTGCGGCAAGAGTATGGCCATTGGGCTCTAAAACGCTTGCTTAAATATATATACGATAATTATTCATCTCTTACAACCAAATCCATTATCCGAAGTCAGGTAGAGGGCACGAGGTGAGGAGATGCCTCCTCTAGTTCTACCGGCAGGCGTGCCACTTGGTTTGGGGTGGTATGTTTCATGGATATCGATTCATGGTCTGTTAATCTTCATTTTTCGTGTGCTGGGGGACCCCCATAGTCACCTACAACAAAATGTACATAGGGAGGCAGAGCGACAATTGCCAGCCCTAAATGAATACCTATGGAGACTTGTAAACGAGTCAAGCAGTGACCCGTACGATGGCCCACTTGCATCAGCAGATCACCTTACAAAGCTTCTAATCCGTGCTCGAGATGCAAATAAACCAATCACAAAGTATAACCGCTTGCGAAGGCATACGGGATTAGGTAAGCTTGCTGGATGTTCTGGTATCGTCGGAGCTCTAATTTGCGGTGGTCTCTATCTATTCAAATATCCGTCGATAGAAACTGCTAGCATTATAAGCATTGCGGGCTTTTCGCTTTTCACGATATGGGCGCTTTGGCACATAATACATTCAATAGTTTATTATTACTTAACATTAAGAGTATCAAATGAAGAAGACTAAGAGAAATATTGCCGAGTCTGAGTTACAAGGCCTCTGTCGCCGATATTTCAGGGACAAAGGTTTCTTAACCCGGGAGGAAGTACCCTTTCTCTTAAAAGTCGCCGACTTGTTCTGCTTTCACGAGGGTACCGGAGAATGCATAGCTGTGGAGGTTAAGGTTAGAAATTGGAGGCAGGCATTAACGCAAGCGCTCGTATATCAAATGATGGCTGATCAAGTCTATATTGCGTTGTCTAGTGAATACACCAAAGCTGTGGACTGCGAGTTGCTGGCATCCAAAGGTGTTGGACTTTTAGCGGTAGATACTTCTGGAAAAGTAGACTTAATTCTAGAGGCCCCATCTTCTCCACGGCGAGTATCTTATTTTGCTTCTCAGGTAGTAGCCACCGCTTTTCCTGGCAGAGGCACACTAGCATGTTTAATGTTTTAGGAGATTGACGATGTTAGATACACATATAGTAAGGTTAGGCACCCACGCCGAAAAGGATTACTTAGTTAGGGCATATGCTTGGTTCGACGAGGTAGCTCTAAATGCAAATTTGGTGGAGGCTACTGCATCGTCTCTAGGTATGTTCCTAAACGAGTTACGGGAGAAGGGTAAAGGTTATTTTATTGACCCCGTAACTTACGCTTACGCTCTAGCACCTGACTTTCTCATGAGAGGCAGAGGCGGACAAACCAGTCGAACTAATCTCAAAAGGACTTTTAGAGGCTTAGCGGAGCGTTACGGCAGTGTCATCGACCAGTACGCCGGTAGAATACCGCTTCAGCCGAATCATCTAGATTCCGAAGCTGCCCAAGACGAATTGTGCCAATGCGTATTAGACTACCAAAGGAATAAGCTTAATGAAGCGCTAAGTGGGAATGTAGACTTTCTTATGATGGAAACTGAGATAGAACCTTTGCTTCCAACAAGGTTCGTTGTCCCATATTTCCATTTATCTGGTGACTTAGAGTGGCTACCGATAAATACTGCTCTTGCTAACAGAACGTACTGTATTGACTTAGGAGCTTGGGTCGTAGTTTGCATAGATTCCTTACTTCTAGATTTCACACCTTCAATAGATAGCATAGTCTCTGAGTATAGTTCTCTCCAAACACCTGGCTATCTAGTATGGGCAACAGATTTTGAAGAGGAACGAGCGACAGAAGGGCAAATTCGAGGCTTACAACGCTTAATTGAAGGATTATCTCAAGACGGGAAAAAGCAAGTGATAAACTTATTTGGAGGGTATTTCTCCTGTCTTTTGGCCAAAAGTGGTCTAACAGGTGTTTCTCACGGCTTGGGCTATGGGGAAAGACGAGATATTATTCCTGTTTTGGGTGGTGGCCTACCACCAGCAAAATACTATCTGCCTGCTACACACCAGCAAATCCGGATTCACGAGTTCGCTGCAATCGCTTCTAAGTTGGACGAGAACTCTTTTCCACAGACTGTGTGTAATTGTGCCATCTGCAGCGGTCTATTGCGTCAAGGGCTAAATTACCTTATACAACAATACACCGCTACGGACACAAAGGTTGTTAATAACCGCTATCGTCAGGCGGCAACTCCACAAGTTTACCGCCTTACCCGGTTTCATTATCTAAGCAATAAGAACATCGAATTTCAGCGATGCCGCGATATTAGTTGCGATCAGCTTTTGGCTGAGCTAGACTCAGCTTATCAGCAGTTTAGGGATCAACTTGGTACTTCAACGTTGATGTACTTGAGGACCTGGAGAAGGGCTCTCACCACTCGATAGTTGTGTACTTACTATCCCAAGATTCGAGTAGCCGTGTCCACCTAGCTACACAATATGACGAAGTGTGCGATTTGTAGCAGCTATACTGCCCGTCTTTCTCGGGACAGTTCGAGTTTCCCCGGGTGGATGATAGTTGGCTTGAACGGGCTCCTGTGTGTAAGTTGCAGGGGGCACTGTGCCAACTGGTGGGGGCAAATACGAAACTCTGGGCTGTGGTCTAGGGACCGAGGTTGATTTCGTATCTGGCGTGGCATGTGATGATGGGACGTGCTGAGTAGTTCGTTAGGAAAATGTTAGCAGCGGCACGAGGGGATGGCAGGGCAAGTCGTGTGGCTATGTGGGCAAGTGGGCGTGGAGGGGAAACGGCTACTGGGGGGACATTACTCAGGGGTCTCGCAAGTAGTAGGTCACGTCGATGATCCGGCCCGTGGGCCACGCCGGATAGAGGCTGTCGAGCGACTGACCTCCGTTGTTGGCCGGCCACTTTTGAACCCACTCATCGAGTTCTTCCAAGATGTTGCAAAATTCGTCCGGAGTATATCTTCTATTTTCCCCTCCCGACAGAAGTTGCCTTTGCGGCACGTGGGGCAACTGAAAAGGCGCGGGCGGGTATGACCTATCCACGAGGTGGCTCCTGACTTGGGTGTCGAAGCCAGGGGTCTGGCCCCAGATGAACATGAGGACTTTGCTCTTGGCTACAACGTAATAGGCGCCCGACTGGTCGGGATCGTTGTTGCTCTGCTTATTGTTAGCTATTTGCTCGAGCAGGCGATACGCCAGAGCCAGTTCCTCCCTGATGCTGGCCATTCTGCCGTCGCCGAGCTTGATGTGGCGAATCTTGTCGTATGAACCCGCAACGCCCTCGAGGATGCTCCTGACTTTGAGGTAGCGTGGTATGCCCGTTTGATCCAGTCCCCAGTCGGGGTCGCGTAGCATTCCGTCGATGTGTACTGTGGTCTCGTCCAGATTGTCCTGGTTCAGGATGCTGGCCCCGGTCGTTTCTACACGTTGCTTGTATCGACAGAAGACATTGAAGCGGCTGTGTGGGTATTTGGTGTTGAAGGAGTTTATCTTCTGTTGGAATATGTGGCTCGGTGGCAGCACGGGGTGGAACCTCCTGTTCTCTTCTGTCGCAGATTATAGCACTTGGGGAGGGAAAATCAATATTAACATTATAAGTGCACGCGGTGGCTTAGAGGACGGCGCAATGACGCCAGATTCGGGCTTCGCAATTACTTATGACGCAATGTCAAAGGTTTGTTGGCCGGTGTTGCCATAGCTTTGGCTAACTGGGAGGATCGACAGGGGCACATGAGATGCATGACCATCTGCGGGAGCAAGGTTTGGGATGGAGAAGTGTTGGTCGAGAACGGTGGCTAAACACTTGTGGTGTGTAACATAAGGCTAAATTGTTCAACCCTGAACTGTTCAGCCTGAAAGTCTGGATTAACAAAGCAGGTGTTATCTCCCCTGTAGTGCTATAATGAATATATAACCGTGTTGCTTTAGCGGTGTAATCAGTTGACAACCAATACCGGGGTAGTATATCCTTCCAAATGCTTTGTATGGAGAGAGGCAAAGTAGGTTATGGAACTAGTGAAAGCGACCATAGGGCTGCGATTCTCTGAGGCACTAAGTCCGTGGCTGGAGATGCGGAGGATAATCCGTGGTGTAGGAGAGAACCCGTCAGCAGAAATCGAGGGGTCGCCTCTAGTTATGGACATAAAAGACAAGAGGCAGCGGGTTGTACTTCACTTTAAGGCTTTTGAATTCATACAAGAAGGAGTGAATTCCATAGAGGATAGCATTGATGCAGCAGTAGATAAGTTGGTGAAATCAAATAGTTCATCAAAGCTGCCTCAAATGGCCCAGATGTGGTATGAATCGATTTTCATAGAGCGATACGCCGTACCGTTTCACGAACTACTTCTTCTTATGAAGAATCGCTTTCTTCGGCCAAGCGCTCTGGTAGATTCTACCACCGACTTTGGATTGATATTTGACGAAATAGAAGGCGATGTATTGAAGCATTATCAGACTGGGCCTATGAGAAAAGAACAATTGCTTAAAATGTACCTGCACTATGGAAGAGACCGGGTTCCAGATAATTTTGTCTTTTTAAACTTACGATATCAGCAGAGCAAAGATTTTGCATTTGACGCAGACTACGTGCGAGAATTTCTTCAGGCTGCTGGGCAATGGCAAACGCAGCAAGCCAAGTCAGTCCTTAGTTACTTGAAAAAGGGGGAAGATTAGCAATGTCATTCGATACCGCCACGATTGAGCAGATACAAATCGCAAAACCGCGTGACGCCGAGGAAGCCCCAGTGAAGTTTGAGCCTGTAATTAAAGATGCTGGCTCGCCTGCTTGGAGACAAATCAATGATATATTGTGTACTGCTCTTAGTGAAGCTGGTTTCCCTCAACCAGTTCAGACAGCCGTAAGCGACTGGCATACACCTCTAGAATTACCCGTCGTGGTTGCGCCAGGTATAGTGGTAGGAAGCGAGGAATACAGAGAACGATATGGTGGCATTGACTTAGAACAATATAGGCAACAGATGTCTCCTGAGCTTTTCAAAGCGTTTGTGCGCCATATAGGGCGTATTCCTGGTACGCGTGATCTTGATCTAGGTGATATTGTAACTACTCCTGAGTAGTGCAAATATGCAATATATTGATTGGACACCACAACTGACGATTGATTCACCTGCCTACCTCGATGCAAATGTTTTAGTTGGAACTATCATTAGTACTCATCGCCTGTATCCCAAGTGTATCGAGCTGACGGCAGATCTATTAATAGGTAAATCTAGCCTATTAATATCCCCGATTTCACTAGACGAATGTCTTTGGGCAACAGCCAAATTAGCCTATTGTGAAATAAATAATCAACCTTCAAATGCTACATGGAGTAAGAAAATATATCTTCGTTGGTGCGAGAAAATCTTGCAATCATATGAAGGTTGGATTACTGCTGTGGGTTCGATGATGAAGGATTGGTCGAATGCTGGTGTGCCGATTGAGGTAGTCCCAAAGACACAAGCATTGTGGGCCGATGTCGTTGATCTAGTCCCCGGTTATATGCAACAACTCAAACTGACCCCAGCAGATGCCCTACACCTAGCATTTGCCCAAACACATGCTCGAACATTCATCACGGCTGATTCAGACTTTGAGGTAGTACGGCAAAACCCGCCCGATGGAGAGCTCGTAATCCTTCATGTCGCGGTATAACTAGTTGCGCGTCCCCTGATTTTGACGTGACAATTCGCTAAATTGTGCAATGCTAAGATGGTGTGGCTGACATTTGAATGTTTCTCACAGGTCGCCATGTTTGGTTGCCGCAATTCCCTTGGGTGAAATTTCCCACATGCCCCATGGGGAGTCTGCTTTCAGGAGACCCTCCTGCACCAAGGTGTTCCGGCACCACTGAGCATTATTGCGCCAGCGGGGAGTGTGAGGGGCAGAGGGTAAAGGTTGGCGGTCATAGGTATTAAGGCTAGCCTTCATCTTCTCCTCAACGCTGTCGAGTACCTTGCCCACCGAGGCTGAACCCCCTAATTCTATGAGTGTTTCCAGAATGGGACGGCGGTAGGCATCTTCAGGTGTGCGGAGACCACGATCCAAGCGAGAGGTACGTTTTCTTCTGCTTGGTTTGCGGGGAATTCTTGCGCTGAAGAGGTTTTCCCATTCCTTCTGCAAATTACGTACCTTGCCACGGAATTCAGTAAGCCTGGTAGCAATTTCAATCAGGCCCCGGGCGGTATCATAGTCCCCCTTCTGGAAGGCTCCGGCGCCGTCCAGGTTAAGACTATCCACGACCGTCTCAACCTCCTCTAGCACAATCTCAAATGCTGCGGATACTTCATTACGGTCCATAACAGCCTCCCGTATTTAGATATTTCTCGCCTCAACAAAGGCTTTTGTGTGACGCCGATGGTTTCAAAGACCAGCTTAAACAAACGCTCCCGGCCAGCCGCCGTGTTGCTCGATGACTTTATCTATCTCGGCCATGAGGCGGATGGTTTCATTCAGGGCGACGACGATTTTCTGGTAATGGGTAATGTCGTCGGCGGACAGCCTACGCTTTGCCTTGCGACGGTCATCGAGCCACTTGTGGCAGACGTGGTAGCCGCCGATGTGGAAATTCCATACGTCTTCCGGCACGCCGGGGAAGCCTTCCGTCTGGGCTTTGTTAATCCACACGGCGTTGTCGGCATAGGTGACTTTTTCAATCTCAGCGCTGGGTATAGCTCCACGCCATTTCGTTATGAATGTATTTAACTTGGGAGATTCCATTAAGTGGAGAGCGACAAGCTCGCCACCAAGACGTGAAAGTGCGCGGGATAGGGCCAGACTAGACGTGAGTGGTATGCGAGGGAACTCAGTCTTCAGCAACTGGGCATACCTGATCCGATAGCCAGGGCAATGAAGGACTGCATATATATAGTAGAATATATCTTCCGGTGTGAGGCCATCGGGGATTTGATTGTGTTGGGTAGTCACAATGCCTAATGCATTCGCGAGAGAGCCGAGAAAGCTCGCACTCAAGTTGAGTGTACGGCGGGAGCCCAATTGCAGGCCAGCACTATCGTCTGTAAGATACAGCGGGAGGCAATTAGTTCCCCTATCATGCGAACAAGTCTTCATCTCGCTAACTAATCGAGTAACCATAACGTGATTATACGGAATTGCAGTCACTTGCCGCGTGGCTAAAAGGGCAAGGTTCTTTCCTTCGGAAAGATGTCGCATGCACTCAAATCGTGGTAGTTCGACCAAGTCGCTATGGTAATAAATGTAACGACAGTCAAATGGACGGTATAGGCACATCTGAAATGCTTCTAACCAGTCTTCACGACTACGAATCCGACGGCGCGCCTCCGATAGGCGCCATCCATATGTATCAGCTAACCTGTACTGTTCCGAGATTGTCTGATCAGATACATCACTTCGGAAATGGTTAACACGGCGACGCAAAGGCTCCTCGTCAAAGTCAATAACAAATGCATCACGATGGGTCTTGATGCCAGTGGAAGTAATAGGCATTATATCGGTCAGCGAAGTATACGATGCGAATTCTGTACTGAGAGCCACATCTTGAATAATGAACTTGAACCATGGTGGTGAACATTCAACTAGTCTGTAGTCAAACGCTTGTGCCTCAAGCGCATGGTATTTCTCCTCACGCGTTCCCCAGCAATCGGCCACAGAAACGACGGTTGATTGCGATTTCGAAGGGTGTTTTAATAAAATGTTGATCGCGACGCCCTGCTGAATGTCGAACACATTTTCATTTTCTTTACCGGGTGGAACTTGTTCTTTTTTCTTCGAGTTCCCATGAAGATCGAGGATCTGAATGCGACTAAAGTGGCCAAGTAAGTTCCAGCGAAAGCCCCGGAAGGTCGGATTGTCGAGGAAGGCGTGATTTGAAATTAAACTCGCGATGCTCGGCATCTCGGGCGAGAGCAATCTTTGAATAAGACCGAAGAATTTCACGTAGTCATCGTTCAAGTTCTTTTCTAGTTGCAGGGCACCCTTCTCGACAATTCGAGATCCATCTATGAACTTGAATGGCTCGATTAGCTTCCGCGCTTGTTCGGTCATGTTGCTGGAACGAATTGAATACGGTGGATTGGCAATCACAACGGTAAACCGTTTGTTCGCCTTGATCTCGTTTACCTCCTGCGCCTCTGTGGCGAGGGTGCTGAACATGTCCGCAAGCCGAGAGTCTGCCAGTTGCGTCGGCGGTTCGAGGCTGTTGGTGAGGTAGATGCGCAATCTATCTCCTTCGCGGAACTGGTAGCCGGTCTCGCCAAGCTTGAGCGAGAGCTTCAAGTGGGCAATCGAATAAGGAGCCATCATTAGCTCATAGCCATAGAGGCGCGGCAGGAGATGCCCGGGCACATATTCCCGCCACCGTCGGATTATTTCAGCATCGTTCCAGCTCTTCTTACCCAGTTCGCGGCACCACTTTTCTTTCATGGCGCGCTCGATGACCTCAATGCACTCGAAAAGAAAGGTGCCTGTTCCGGTAGCAGGGTCAAGAATGCAAACGAAGGGATCGTCCGGTTTGGTGCCTTGAGGGATTTTCAGGTCTGGGAATCGCTTTTTCATGTCAGCCCAGGTATCAATGGAGGCAAGGCCGTCCTGCAAGCCGAACTCGGTCTGGAGTAATTCGTGAACACTACGGACGATGTAGGAAACAACGGGACGTGGGGTGAAAAAGACGCCACGCTTGACACGCTGCTGGGGATCGTACTGTTTGAGGAAGCCTTCGTAAAAGCGTATAACCGGGTCTTCAGCAGGATTCTTATCGCTGAAGGCAGCCTTGATGGCTTCCATGTTTGTATTTCGTAGAAGGTCTAGGACGTCATTGATACCGACCTCGTCAATGTCAAAATGGAACTTGCCGCGGTTTAGTCGGAAGAGGTTCTCCAGCAGATTTTCAAGGAAGGGGTTAGAAACAGCAGTTAATTGGACTAGGTTCTGTGCGGTCAAGCCCGCCGGGCGGGAAAAACGGGCCGAGAGTAGACCATAAGCAACCGTCTGGGCGTACATATCAGCGAATCCGTCCTCGTTCATATCGTGGATGAGAAGTCCCTGGACGGCAGTGAAGAGGCGGCGCATGGGTCCTCGCTCGGTTTCTGCGTCAAGAACATCGCAAACGCGTCGGCGGATGTTGGCAGCAAGGTGAGCGAGACGCGGGATGAGTTCGTCAGCCGAGCGGATGGCCTCAAGGTAGCGGTCGGTGAATGCATCGGACCAGCGCTGCCGCCAGGCGTCTACATCGTCGGGGTCATCGGGCCAACGTAGGTGGGTGTTGAGCTTATTGGCCACGCGGTCTAGATACATAACGGAGTTCTGATCGTCCCAGCCGAGAACGCGCAAAACGGGAAGTTCGTCTGCTACCGGGTCTTCGGTGAAATGAGCAAACGATAGTGTGCGGTGTTCTTCCTCGCCATATGAAGAGATGAACAACAGGTCGTGGAGATGCCAACTCGGGCGGTCGGCCTTACGGGCTGCAGCTCGCCGCTTGATGATAAGGTTGCCAAGGATGCGGCGAAGGACAACCATCGGCAAGCGCTTCTTCTCAAAGCTTACCCAGAAGATGCCCCAGGGCTGTTTTGAATCGAGGGAGCGCAGCTGCTTGATTTCCTTGATCTTGGCGGCGTGCTTTTCGTCGAGTCCGAGTTCCTCGGGGGTATAATCAAAGTAGAGGTCATCAATCTCGTCGGCCTCAACAGGCCAGTCGAGTTCGTCGCGCAGGAATTTGACCAGCGAGGGCAATGTTTTAATCTGGCGGAGGTGCTCTACATCTACGGTGCTCATGCCGTTGCCCCTCAATTTAATTCCATCCACGCCTTAAGAATTGCCTTCACGCCGATGGGGGCCTGGACCTTCTTGAGATAGGTATTCTTGATATGTTTTTCTACTTTGGCACGTGTTTCTGATAGTGTTTGGCGCTGGATAAGACAGTGCCGGGGAGTATCAGGATTTGAACGGATGATATCAACGATATCTGCGGGCTCATCGACGATGTTATCATTGCCCAAATCATATAAATACCATTTTGTTTCCCCCGCTTCTTCGGTCCACGGGAACTCCTCGTCTATAGAAGCAACAGAATGGTCGGGGTGGGGTAGTCTATAACAGAAAAAGACAGCCTTAGAGTCTTTTGAAGGATGTTCCTTACCAGTGAAAACACGGCCGGGAAGAGCGTCAAGTCGTGCAACCAAATCGGGGTGATCCTTCAGAAGTCGCTGATATTCGAGCCGCATTTCCTCGATAAGCGTTGTTGTTCCTTCATACGCCTCGTTGAAATTCCTTAAAGCGTCATAATCATCTTCTGGCTTTAGCAATTTCTTGCCTTCAATACCGAAAGTCTTTGATATGCGCAGTGTCTTATGTGAAACGAGCGAATAGAGACGAATTAAGTCATTCAGCTCATCAGGTGGCAGAAAGTTCCAATAGACCACCGTACCTCGAAGCTCTTTTTGCTCCGGATGGTCGGCCAGGATACGCTCTTCATTTTCTGGGTTCATCCGCCGGTCCACACGGCCGATGCGTTGCATTAGTCTCACAGGGTTCCAGTGCAAATCGTAGTTTATGAGTCTCGTAGCATCCTGAAGATTCAAACCCTCTGAGAGAATATCAGTTGAGATGAGAACTCGGATCTCTTCGTTGCCCTGCCCCTCTAATTCCGGGCTAGATGAGTCGTTATAGTAAGGAGCAAAACGCTTTATTATCTTCCCCCGATCCCCCTTGATACCACTATCAATCTGTTCCACCCCATTGATGCCTGCTTCTAAGAGTTGCTTCTTAAGGTAGCGGGCTGTCTCCGCGAACTCGGTGAAGATTAGAACCTTGTGCTGCCTAAGGACAGAATCTGTCTTGAGCAGCTTTATCAGGGCCTGGAGCTTGTCGTCATTCTTCGGTTTGAATTTCCGCAGTTCATCAAGGAATTGAGCCACCTGGTCCAAGTCTTGCATAGCATCGGCTAGGATTTCTTCAACCTTGTAATCGTCCCTTGAGAGATATTCTACAGCCTCCAGCATTTCTTCTGTGATAATATCCTCATCGGCGTCTTCTTCATCCTCATCGCCCCAGAATTCAAGTTGGCGGTGGTACACATAGCCGATCAACTCTGCATGTTGTTCTTTCCACCGCTCAAGGCGTCTGTTTTCGCTCTCTGTTTCGCTATGTTTGGTTGCCCATGCCAGTAGTTTGAGTAGAAGCCTATCACACGAGCGTTCAAACGCGTAGGCTGAACTTTCGAAACGTTTCAAGAACTGAGTACGTATAAGAGTAACAACCTGTTTCTGGCGGTTTTCGATCCATGGGTCAATAGAAGTATCGCTGCCCTTATAATAGAACAAAGGATAGTAGATACCGAGGACAAAAAGGGCTTTTTCTTTGGTGAAAGCTTGCTCAACAATTTCGAGAAGTCGTCCATAGGTCTTCTTAGTCGAGTACTGTGCTACTCTTGGATCTTGGCGCCTTGGGAAACTGGTAACCTTGCTGCCCTCCTGCAATTGGCTTTGCTTTACATAGGCACGACTACGTTGAACAACAAGCCCGCGGAAAAGGTTATCATTCGTCAGGACTCGTTCAGCTTCAGAGAGGTTGGTCTCTGGGGCCACATCATTATCTTGAGTGTGATCCACAGCTTTTCTCAGTGCGCGCTCCATTGTAATGAAATGGCCGCGCAAGGAGTGGATGCCCAACGTCGATCTGAAGTAGTCGTCCTTTTGACGGGAGAATAACTCAATCATGTGACGCAAATCGTCTAGCTGGTTATTGATAGGGGTGGCCGTCAGCATGAACATCTGTTTAGGGCCGGACTGGCCACCAATGAGATCTGATAGTTTCCAATAACGAGACGGTTTCTTTTCGCCGGTGCCTTTTATTCCTGGATTGCGAAAATGATGAGCTTCGTCAATAACAATAGCATCTGCTAATTGGGTAATTCGCTCGAATCGTTGGGGGAAGTCGCCTTCACGTCCCAGATCAGTGTGATTGAAAATGGCTAAGTTGCTAAAGTCGCCCCACAGGTGGGGCAGGTAACGACGTATATCGCGTTCCCAGACATCCTTCCGTATGGCTTTGGGAACAAAGAGCACTACACGCTTGCGTTCGTGCATTATCAGGCGCTCGATAATCATCAAGCCGACAAAAGTTTTGCCCAAACCAACGCCGTCACATAAAAAGGCGCCGCCGTATTGCTTTGCAATTTTCGCAAATGACCAGTAACCTTCTTTTTGGTACTGATCCAACACAGGAAACATCTTTGACTCTGCCTGTTCCCACTCAGATTCAGTAATTTCATGGCCATGGAAGTATTCCTGGAGGGCCTTGGTATAGACTTCAAAAGGTGAGTATTCATGGGTATGTCTTTCGATAGTACGGAGAATATCTGGTGTGACATCCTCAGCTTGTTCCCAATACTCTTCATACCAATCCTGAAGTGCGTTGACCTGACGTCCAGTGATTTGTACATTCAGTTCGACGTTTTCACTCAAGCCGGGATACGTGAAATTCGATGATCCCACCAAACCAAAGGAACCAATTACCTCCTGGCGGGCATGAGTAATATAAGCCTTTGCATGGAATTTGTCTTTTCGATAGACTTTACAGTTGATTTTTCCCGAGCGTATTGCCTCAACAATTGCGGGGACACCTTCGAGGAAGTCATTCTTTTCCTTCTCCTCTTCGATGCTGTAATCAAGGCGACTGGTGACCTGGTCGAGTCCTTCGACGAACGCTTTCTTCGTCCGCAGGGAAACCTCATCGCCCATTAGGATGCGTATGTTGTCAAGTTTTTGCCATTCTCCATCTAGTGTAAGCAATGAACCTATCTCGAAATACCCTGTGGCAATATCGATAGCTTTGGAGAACTGACACCAGTCGTGGAGATATTGTTTAACTTTCCAATCTTGATCGCTGTTATCGATTATGAAGAGCTCGCTACCTCTTGGTTTTTTGTCCTCAGTCATAGGTACACTTCCGAATATTCTATATATACATCCCCCGGTATGACTGATTTTAGAAGTGGAGTGTTTATTTGTCAACTAAACCGAATACGATTAATGAATGTGAGGAAACGTCATATTGTGTGGTGTGACAAAACAATAGTCTTATGTGGGGTGACAGGACGGGGACTAGCCGGCGTGCGTTTGGGGCTTTGGTAGGGGGCCAGTGTGTGGGAAGATCGGAGTATTATCTACAATACGACACTGTGGGGGGTGGAGGGAATTGTTTTAGGGTAAAGTCTCATTTTAGCCACCTAATTTATATCTGCTTTCAAGGAGAGCTAAAATGCACTTGATTTGGTCCTTAATTTCCAGTGCCCTGTGATTATACCTCCAAACATACTCTGCAAGGTAGAGAGACAGACG
>JADHXB010000027.1 GCA_016783155.1 Dehalococcoidia bacterium | reverse complement strand
AATTTGTCGAAGATTTCAGGCCCTAAAATCTCCCTGGCGGAGTGCCCTACGATTTCTTCGCGTGACCTATTATACACTCTAAGGTAGCTATCATTTACCGCTCGATAAATATAGTTCCTGTCGATAAGTGATAAAAGGTCGGTGCTTATGGAGGCTAAGCGTTCCCATATATCGAGACTCTCCTGTTTCCCAGTTGGTGGCCCCTTTTTTATATTATTTTTACCTGACATCTCCCCCTACTTAGTTCCCGCGGGTCACGTGATTATTGCAGACAAGACATGTGGGCCTCCGACTAAAAGTGCATTTATTTGAAATCCGAATTATTTGGAGTCAGTCATAGGGATAAACTTCTCTATCTGTCTACTTTAGCGGGTTCAAAGATTTACCGATGCATCTGCCTCTTTGACGTTTTGGGTTTAGTGATCATGCTCAAAGTTTTGTATGTTTTTTTAGAAGAGCCAGGAAGATATCGACTATGGTTGGGTCAAATTGTTTTCCTTTACCCTTCTCTAGTTCGGCGCAGGCGGCTTCAGGGGGCATTGCTGGTCGATACGGGCGGTGTTTGAGGTCATGGCATCATAGGCATCAGCTACAGCTAAGGACAAGGCTCCTGGTGATAATATGCTGGCGTATGCTTCAGCAACTGCCATGATACTGGCCGCTTGTGTTATTTGGTCGCTTGATAGCCCATCTGGATAGCCGTTGCCATCATAGCGCTCGTGGTGATGCCTGACCATCTCCAGGATTTCGTTATCTTCGACTATAGGGATTAAGATGCGCTCTCCTATTTCACAGTGGGACTTTACCAGTTCGAACTCATCATAGCTGAGCTTGCCCGGCTTGTTTAAGATTACTTCACTCACTCCAATCTTGCCGACATCGTGAAGCAATCCGGCAAGCTGTATCTTTTCGATCATGAATCGTGGGACGGTCAGTTCTTGAGCTATGGCCACAGCTATTTTTGTCACTCTCTGCGAATGCCCGTGAGTATATTTATCCTTGGCTTCCAGGGCATTGACCAGGGAGGTTGTGGAGTTGAGAAACGATTGGCGTACCTTGTCGGTCTGTTCTTGGACCTTCTGTTCTAGATGAAGCTGGTACTCCTTGTTTTCAATTAGCAGGTTTCTTTTCTCCAGGGCTCTGCTCATGCTAAGCATGAGCACGTTTAGCTCAATCGGCTTGATGATATAGTCATAGGCACCCGCCTGCATCAGGCCTATAGCTGTCTGGGCATCAGCTACGGCAGTTACCATGATGACGGCAGTATCTGGATAGTTGGCTTTAATTTCTTGCAATACCTCTGTACCGGATTTACCCGGCATCATAATGTCCAGCAAAACCAGATCGACCTGGTCAGCTTTCAGCACTTTCAAGGCGTTGTTACCAGTGGGGGCTGTGAGGCAGTGGTAACCCTCATCGGTTAGCTTGCGGGAGATGATTTCCCTTACCCGTGACTCATCATCCACGACTAAAATTTTTCCTTGATTCTTACTGCCAGCGGCCATTTTCTGCCACCTCCTTTTCAACCATGTTTATTATCTCTTATTGGACTGAAAGGCTTGAATAAATACTGTCTTCAAAACTCTCAATCTTTGACATTAGCCATTATCTCCGATTACTGACTGTTCGACTTCCGACTAAAGGTATGGACTGCTTGTAGTATGTCGTCATCAGTAATAGGCTTAATCATAATTATAAAAGGACCTTGCTCTTTAGCTTTTACGAGTAATTCGCTATTCGGATAGCCAGTGATGATGGCTACGGGTACCTGCTTGTCTATTTTTCTGATACGGTGGAAAAGCTCGCTGCCATCAATTTCTGGCATGGCCAAGTCGAGGAAAATCAAATCGAAGTGCTGTCGGGCGACGAGTTCTAATGCCTCGAGACTGCTCAATGTGGTTGTTACCCTGCAGCCATTTTTGTCTAGGCTATCCCTGAAGAGCTGCCCGACGACAGGTTCGTCGTCAATGACTAGGATGTAGGCTGGTTTGCCTACTGTCTGTTGGATTAGCCATTTATCGATCTGCTCTCTATCGAACCGAAACTGCTTGCCGATTTTAATGGCCGGTATCTCGCCCTTTTTAGCCTTACGTGTAACCGTGGCCGAGTTCAGCTGGAGCATCTCGGCCAGCTCCTGCGGAGTAAGTAATGCGTTCATTTTTGAACCTCATTTTGACAGATTGGATAAATATTACACATTTTTTGGTGATTGTCAAGCACCTTTACGTATTTTGGTGATAAAAAACGAATTTTCAGCGTTATGATGGTTCTAGTTGCTTTTCACTACGAGCTAATTTCAAAGAACGGGTTTTGAGCTTTGATATTACTTGGGATTTAGGGGTTAGTATTTTGGAGAGGGGGCGATCCTACTGTTAAGCTCATGAGTTCGTTCATGTAAATGGGTGGCATTAAATACTGTCGAAGAGCTAAGTGCCCAGTTCTCTTCGGACACTGATGAAAGAAAGCAGGTGGTCACGGGCAATTATGCCAACGATCTTGCCATCCTCGACTACGAGGAGCTGATTGATATTCCGTTCCGTCAATATCTTTAGAACGGTGGTCAGGTCTTCATCCGGCCTCACCGATTTCAGATTAGCGAAGGGTGTCATGACCTCCCCCGCTGTCTTGGCAGACCATTGCTCGCGTGATGCCCCTTTAATATCGTGTATGGTAATCAAGCCGAGGACGAGGTCATTTTGTACTACAGGGAAGCAGCGGCGGCCGAAAGTCAGGATTTGGTCATTTACCAGTTGCTGGATGGTGACCTGTGGCGGTACTGTGGGACAGTCTCGAATCATCAACTCGCTGACATGGTGGCCTCTGAGTATATCCTGAAGAGCTAGCTGGCGGTAGCTGCTGGCGGCGGCGTTTCCCAAGAACCAACCGATAAAAGCGAGCCACAGACCATTGATCCAGTTGCCAAAGAAGATAAGCGCTATGCCGATGAAGATGAGCAGATAACCTATTCCACGGCCGATATTGGACGCTATCCGGGTGGCCCTGCGCAGGTCTTGACTTTGCCACCATAATAGTGAGCGTAGCACCCGGCCGCCATCGAGTGGAAAACCGGGGATAAGGTTGAAGGCGGCCAGAGCGATGTTCATCCATCCGAGCCAGAAACATATTGCTTTTATGAATTCAGGCACATTTCCCAGCCAGTACCAGATTGCCAAAAATATACCACCCAGTACCAGGCTGGTCAGTGGGCCGGCCAGAGCCATGCGAAACTCAACTTGAGGCTGTTTGGGTTCTTCGACCAGCTGAGATACACCGCCGAAGATAAACAGGTTTATGGATTGAATTGGAATACCTGCTGCTTTTGCCACTATGCTGTGCGATAGCTCATGGGCTAATACGGAACCGAAGAGTAGCAAGCTTGTTACTACGCCGGCAACTATCGAGTTGACCAGGCTCCAGTGTGGATAAGCATGCACGAAGTTGTAAGCCAGTGACCAGGTTATAAGCACAAAGACGATAAACCAGGAGTAATGCAACCTCAGAGGTATACCAAATGCCTTGCCGATGGATATACCCTCTCTCAGCATATCAATTGCCCCTTCCACTACCGGATATCATAGTTCTAGCTAATCTCAAGTCTAGGATTTTTCTGGCCTATCTGTCAAAGGTTCTCTATGTTCTAGCATGATTTTGATTGTCATTCTGCCTACCTCTCTAACGAGCGTTGGGCATTTGTCCATCGTGTGCCTCCTTACAATTCCATCAATCAAAGATTTGCTTCCATATCGATATTCTGTCTTGTTTTACAATCGTTCTTTGTTTTTCTACCTGCACAGGGACTTCCCGGTATTTCGTAATCTCCTTGTACTTTGTTACTTCTTGCACCTCAGTCCATTTCATTGCCAGATAGATGTAGCAATCCTCTCCCCACATTACATTTTCTCGAAATCTTGCGAGGTATTTACCTTGTGATAGAGGCAAGTCGATATCGCTTCGACTGCCGAGTGTCTCCCAGAGAATGCGATTTGCGCTGGTGATAATTGCGAAGCTACCTGGGATAGGATTTTCGAATTTGCCAACTAGCTGCGCATCAGGCTTATCAATGTTGAAAGGAATTATGATTCCGCTGGGGATAACTTTGTAAAACCCGTCAGCGAAGACCTCGGTTTTTTCATGAACCTCTTCGGTTACATACGGTTCACTTACCGAATAGGCTTCTTGTTTCATTTCGGTGACGTAGTATGTCTCTATAGTCTCGGTAGATATAACCTTGAGGGGTAGAGCGAAGACAATAGCAATCAGGACAAAGGCGGCGATGATACCACCGACGAATAGTTTCCACTTGTCTGATTTGTCTTCCAGAAACTTCACATTGACCTCCTAAAGAGTATTTAATAATCTATCCTGTCATTCTGAGCTTTTCACCATTGTCATTCTGACCCTGAACGGAGTGAAGGGGAAGAATCTTATGCCATCCCCTCGCCGAGACCGTCACGTTATTTCATGCCTTGATAACAGAATGGCATATAGGGAGATTGCCACATCGCTCATGCTCTTCGCAACGATAGAAAGGGAGAAACTGGGATTGCCCGGCACTCTGTAGCTCACAATGACAGACGGTAATCGAAAAAATCTCTTGTTGACTGGTTCTGAAGTATAGCTTACCTCAGACGTTTCTGGAAGACAAGTTTATCATCGCCGGGCGCATAGAAATTGGCAATGCGGCAAGCAATTTCGTAGCCTTGTGCTCGGTAAAACAGTCTTGTTGTCTCATATTCTGGCTTGGAAGATGTCTCGATGAGAGCCAGCCTGCCCTTCCTTTCTTTGATGTTGCCATCGGCGAAGTTCAGCAGGGCTTTCCCTATACCTTGGCTTTGTTTATCTGGAGCCACTGCCAACCAGTATATGTCCCATGTACCTTCAGTCAGTGGGGTGGGCCCATAGCAAATATATCCGGCGATAGACGAGCCGACTTCTGCCACGAAGATGTGGTAACCTGACCGAATCGAGTCGCCCAGGTAGCTATTGATAACCTCCTCGGCTACATCTATCTCGGTTGGCTCGAATTCCGGAATATTCCGTAACATTTGGATTACGGCTGGTTTGTCTTCGTCGGTCATCGGCCTGACTTCTGGTCTCATTTTTCATCTTCTCTAAGTAGCAAGGTGCACAATCTGTTCAATAAACTGATTGTAGGTCATCCCGGCAGCCTGAGCTTGAAGCGCTGCACCGGCATCAGGGGATATATCAGGATTTGGGTTTACCTCTATGACTTTTAACTGCTCTGCGGTATCCAGCCGAAAATCGACCCTGGCATAACCGCGAGAGCCCAGCAGCCTGAAGGCGAGGAGAGCGGTCTGAGTGATGCGCTCTCGTAGTTCAAGGTCTATTTCGGCCGGGCAGACCGCTTTGGTATGCTCGAAGTAGATGCTTTGGTGGTCCCACTTGGCGGAGAAGCTTAAGATCCTGGGTATCTCAGGTGGCAGGGAATAGACTATTTCGGAGGCGGGCAAGGCTTTAGGTTCGTTGGTTCCGAGGACTGTGATGTTGAATTCGCGGCCATCAACGAACTCCTCCACCAGTGCCCTTCTGCCGAAACGGTTGCTTACCGTTGTCACTTGCCTTTCAAGTGAGGCGAAGTCGTGTACCACACTTTCTTCTGATATACCGTTACTTCCGTCCTCTGCGTATGGTTTGACGATACATGGGTAGTTCAGGTGAAACAAAGATATGGTCCTGGGGTCTAGCAACTGGTATCTTGGTGTGTCTATCCCTATCGTTTCCAGGCGTGCTTTTGTCTTTACTTTGTCTAGTCCTAAAGACAGGGCGTTTCCGGGACAACCGGTGTAGGTTAATCCAAGCTCAGAAAGAAAATCGGCCACGGTTGCCTCTGTTTCGGGGCAACCATCAAAGCCTTCGAAGAGATTGAAGACTAAATCTGCCTCCAGGCATTTTAGGCTCTCTTTAGCTGACTCGAGCGGTGGTAGCAGGGATAGACGAACAACAGAGTATCCAGATTCAACCAGGGCTTGGTGAACTGCCTCAACTCCGCCGATGATGGCGAGCGATGCTTTCTTTTCTACAGTGGTACCATAGAGGTCGGGGTTAGGCGCATTATATATAATCGCTATCCTTTGACGCATTGTGGGTACCTTTGTAAGGCGGCATTGAGTATGGCTGAAATGAGGGCTTGATATGTCCAGCCCAGTTTGTATGCCATAATAACCAGGTCGCTGCTCTTCGGGTTGAGCCCTGCCAGCGGATTTATCTCCAGGAAGTAAGGTACCCCTTCTGGGCTGAGTTTGAAGTCAAGCCTGGCGAAGTCACGGCAGCCTAGAATCTTGAAAATCTCGAGGCTTGAACCTGCAATTTCATCCAGGATGTTTGTCTCCAGTAGAGCGGGACATTCGTAGTCTACTAATTGCTCCCATTCCCGTTTTACTTCAAGCGAATAGACAAAAGAGGCACTCCTTTTCTTGGCTATAACACGCATTATGCCTAGAACCTTCGCTGGGGAATTACCGAGCACGCTCACCGTCACCTCATCTCCGGCAATGAATTCCTCTATCATCACCGGTTGCTTGTAGTGCTCAAGAAGCGCTGCTGCTACTTCGGCTATTTGTGCCACAGTCTCAGCCCGGGAACCAAGGCGAATGCCCTTGCTTGAACCTTCATAGGCTGGCTTGGCAAAAGCGGGCAGCGGAAACCCGTCGAGGGATATTTCTTTTAACTGCCTGTAATCCGTAACCAACTGCCATCTCGGGGTGCGGATTCCTGTAGCCGTCACCAGCCTCTTAGTTAAGGGTTTATCCAGGCATATTGCCAGGCACTGTGGGTCTGAACCTGAATAAGGTATATCGAGCATTTCCAAGATGGCGGGTACCTGAGCCTCTCGACTTCGATGGTTGCCCATGCCTTCGGAGATGTTGAAGACAAAAGCGATGTTATTCTGGAGAATGTTAGCTATGAACTCTCTGCCGCCACCTAGCTTGACCACTGAGTGCCCCGATGTCTCTAATGCAGTGGCAATGGCTTCCACTGTTTCAGGCGAGTCATATTCCTCGAGAGCATCCTCAGGGCAGCCTGGAGTAAAGAGAGCCGCCTCCTTAAGATCGTACGCGAGACCTATTTTCATTTCTGACTCTTACCGGTTGGAGCTGGCGCTCTGTTACGTCAGGCATCTCAGTAGGCGGATTGCTGGCCAATGCTGCTTCGCCGGCTGGTTCGGAAGCGGCTTTGTCTTTGGGATTCCGGTACCAGACGAAGCGTCCCTGGTAATTTCTTAATACCAGGTTTTCCTTTGTTTGTGTCAACACATAGTTCGGCTGAAGGGGAACTTTGCCACCGCCCTCGGGCAGGTCTATGACGAAGGTAGGGATGGCCAAGCCTGAGGTATGGCCACGCATGCCCTCTATTATTTTGATTCCGGTTTCTACAGAAGTGCGCAGGTGATCCGTTCCCTGAACCTCGTCGCACTGGAAAAGATAGTAGGGGCGTACCTTTATCTTGAGAAGTCCATTACAGAGTTTTGTCTGTGTTTCCACATTGTCGTTTATACCACGAAGTAGCACAGATTGATTGCTTATCGGGACCCCAGCCCGCAGTAAACGATCACAGGCTGCCGCTGATTCAGGTGTTAGCTCACGAGGGTGGTTGAACTGAGTGTTAAGCCATATCGGCCCATATTTTGATAGCATGCTGCACAACTCGTCATCTATGCGCTGTGGTAGTACCACAGGGAATCTGGTGCCGATGCGGATTATCTCAATATGGTCTATTTGCCTCAATTTGGAAAGAACATCTTCCAAGCGGCGTGTGGAGAGAGTTAAGGGGTCGCCGCCGGAGAGAATGACGTCTCTGATGGATCTGTGCCTGCGGATGTAGTCCAGCATTGTCTTGATTTCGCCCGAAGCACGTACCCAGCCACCATTGTGCCATTCCCTTTTCCGCGTGCAGTGGCGACAAAGCATGGGGCAGATGTTGGTGAGCACCATCAATAGCCTGTCTGGGTAGCGGTGGACCAGACCTGGGACCACAGAGTCTCTTTTTTCTCCAAGTGGGTCTTCAAAACCCACACTGCCGAGGGTTATCTCTTCAAAAGAGGGAATTGCTTGTTTTCTGACAGGGTCGTCGGGATCGTATAGGTTGATTAGGGAGAGATAATAGGGACTTACTGAAAGAGGATATTTTGAGGTTACTAGTTTGAGCTGTGCCTTTTCTCTGGCTGAAAGAGGGATAAAGGTTGCCAGTCCTTCAACAGTGGTGATGCGGTTGCGGAATTGCCATTTCCAGTCGTTCCAATTTTCCTCCGAAATATGAGAAAAGAACCTTTTTCTATTGATAACGGCCGTACCATCGGTAACGGCCGCATTACCTGGAGGTTCTTCTTCCTCAACCACCACTTCGTTTCTCGTGGTGGTGATGCCTGGAGGTTCTTCTTCCTCGGCCTGGTTTTTTATCGCTGTTAGTTTTGTCATTTATTATTGATTCTCCTCGATTTATTATACTAAAATGCTGAATAAATAATGAAACATCATAAATGAAATGCTTTTCATTATCAAGCTAACATACTTTTTTCTATTTGTCAATATTTTTGGGGGTTTAATCTTAGTTTTCTAAAAAGTGAATGAATCACAGGTTGACAAAGGCAGGCATAAGCTTTAGTATTTTTGTCTGTGCTGAAACTTATCTAAAAGGGCACAGTGTGGAGGGTAGCTATGAATATTAGGAATAATAGTTGTCGGTTGGTAGTTTGCGTTACTATAGCTCTAGTCCTGGTGGCTGTGATGCTCGGGGGCTGTGGAAACAAAGAGGGCAGCACGCAGGGTGGTGTTATAAGTGAAGTTACGATGGCAGCAGCCGTGGACGAAAATGATCGGCCGATTCAGCCCACCAGTGTTTTTACTGTCGACACTGAGGCGTTTTACTGCTCCCTTAGATTATCCCATTTTCCGCTTGGCACTGGGATAAGGGCGGAGTGGGTATATATGGGGGACGAGACGGCAGGTGGAGTTGCCGAGAAACAAGTATTACGGGTGAACACCGCAACTATTGAGGGTGATGGTTATACTTCTGTATCGTTGCAGCGTCCTCCTTACGAGGGCGTTAAATGGCCGAAGGGAGACTACAAAGTGGTTCTGTATGTTGAGGGCGAGGAAACGGCCAGTGTGTCTTTCAGGGTGGAATAGTGAATTTTGTCCCAATGGGGGCTGGTTACCTGGCCTGAAAGGAGTACCATGGCAATAGAGTCCAATACTGTCTATTTTAATTCTCCCGGCGCTGAGAATACAGGGGAGACATTGAGGCTGGCTAAAGCCAGGGCTGAGGAGCTTGGCATAAAGAGAATAGTGGTGGCTTCAACGACGGGTGACATTGGGGTTAAGGCTGCCGAAGAGTTCAAGGACTATAAAGTTGTTGTGGTATCCCATGCTACTGGCTTCAAGGCTCCGGGTACTCAGGAGCTTACTGCTGAAAACAAGGCCAGGATAGAGAAGCTGGGGGCGGAGATTTTCACTGGCGCCCATGCCTTTGGTGGTGTAGCTCATGCGGTAAGGAAGACTTTTGGCACCCATGTACTCGGTGATTTTATGGCCAATACGCTACGGATGTTTGGCCAGGGGATAAAGGTGACCATCGAGATAAGCCTCATGGCTGCTGATGCTGGTCTCATAAGTCCGGATGAAGAGGTCATTGCGATAGCCGGGACGGCAAGAGGGGCCGATACGGCAATCGTGGTTAAACCAGCACATGCCCATGATGCCTTCTCCCTCAGGGTGAAGGAGATAATCTGTAAGCCCAGACTTTGACTACCTGTTTTTCTGCTATTGATGACTACTTTCAGCAGGCGTATTTATTGTCTTTGCCCCTGGCTGGTGAAGTAGTAAAATAGGGGTGGGTGGGACATGCCGATAACTCCTCTCAGGCGGCAATATCTTAAAATCAAGCAACGCTATCCCCAAGCTATAGTCTTTTTCCGGCTAGGTGATTTCTACGAGACTTTCGACGATGACGCCAAGACCACGTCGCGAGAGCTGGAAATCACTTTAACTTCCCGTGAGATGGGGAAGGGGCAGCGTGTGCCCATGGCAGGTATTCCTTATCACGCCCTGGATAATTATCTGGCTAAGCTTATCGGCAAGGGCCATAAGGTGGCTATATGTGAGCAGATGACCCCGCCGGGTAAGGGATTGGTGGAACGAGACGTTATCCGTGTGGTAACGCCGGGGACAGTGGTTGAGCCCGGGCTTCTTTCGGATAAAAGCAATAACTATCTGGTTAGCCTGGTTGCTGACGGCGAGGAGGCGGGTATTTCTTATGTTGACATAACTACCGGCGAGTTCGCCACCACTCAGCTCCCCGCAAGCCAGGTTTCCGATGAGTTGGAGCGCCTTCACCCGGCTGAGCTTCTCCTTCCTGAGAGCTTGGATGCCAGCAGTTTAGCGCTGCCGGCCTCGACAACCAGGCTCGATGATTACTGGTTCGACTTAGAGACTACAGGGCAGGTTTTAATCGACCATTTCGGCGTGGCTTCCCTGGAAGGATACGGCTGCGCTCACCTGCCTCTGGCTATCAGGGCGGCTGGCGCAGTTATCCACTATCTTCAGGAGAACCAGAAGGCGGCGCTGGGGCAATTGGACCATCTGGCTACCTATTCGACCCAGTCCTTCATGGTTCTCGATGCCCATACCAGGCACAACCTCGAGCTTTTTGCCTCCGCTCGCTGGGGAGTCAGCTCCGGCTCTCTGCACTCCGTAATCGATTTAACCGAAACGGCGATGGGAGGCAGACTGCTCAGGAAATGGCTGGGTCAGCCGCTGCTCGATATAAAGCAACTCGTCAGCCGGCAAGAAGCTGTAGCCTGGTTCTGCGAGAACACGCTGGTCCGGCATAAGGTCATGTCTCTCCTCGGCGACATTGCCGACCTGGAGCGGCTGGTTAACCGCATAAGGAGCGGCATAGCTACTCCGAGGGACCTGGTGGCGCTGCGCTTCAGCCTCGAGAAATCCTCCGAGGTGAAGTCAGAGATAGAGGAAGCTGAAGGTTTTCCAGCCTCGTTGAGCGCTGAATTGAAGTCGTGCCCTGACATCGTGGACTTGATTACACAGGCGGTAGTTGATGAGCCCGGCGCCACTCTGGAACACGGCGGAGTAATAAGAGCTGGTTTTTCTCAGGAGCTGGATGAGATTCGGCAGGCGGCATCGGAGGCTAAGCGCTATCTGGCAAACCTGGAGCGACAGGAGCGGGAACGAACGGGTATTAAACCCCTGAAGGTGGGCTACAACCGGGTGTTCGGCTATTACATTGAGGTGTCTAAGTCTAACCTCGACCTCGTGCCTGAAAATTATATTCGAAAACAGACATTAACCGGCGGAGAGCGCTTTTTTATCCCGGAGCTTAAGGAGTATGAGTCGGTAATACTCAGCGCCCAGGACAGGATGGTGGAGCTTGAAACAGCGATTTTCCGGCAGGTCTGCCAGCAGATAGCCGGCGTTGGCGAGCGAGTGCTATCTTCAGCCAAAGCCCTGGCACAAATCGATGTCTTTGCCGGTCTGGCTGAGGTGGCGGTCAGGTATGGGTATGTCAGGCCGGAGTTGACCGCTGACGAAGCCATAACCATTAAGGGAGGCCGTCATCCGGTGGTGGAGAGAAGCCTGGGCAGCGACGGTTTCATGCCTAACGATGTTTATCTGTGCAACAAGGACACTCAGCTCATTATACTTACCGGTCCCAATATGTCGGGCAAGTCCACCTATCTGAAGCAGGTGGCGCTGATTGTCCTCTTGGCTCAAATCGGGAGCTTTGTTCCGGTTGATTCAGCCACCATAAGTATCGCCGACCGTATTTTTACCCGGATAGGTGCCCAGGAAGATTTGGCCGCCGGGCAGTCGACCTTTATGGTGGAGATGATAGAAGCCGCCAACATACTCAATAATGCTACTGCGAAGTCGCTGATTATTCTGGATGAGATTGGACGGGGGACGAGCACTTATGATGGGCTTTCCATCGCCTGGGCGGTGGCTGAGTTTATACACAATCACCCCAGGCTCAGGGCGAAAACTCTTTTTGCCACCCACTATCACGAGCTGGTGGAGATGGCTGGCTTCCTGCCGCGGGTTAAGAATTTCAACGTGGTGGTGACGGAGGAGGAAGGCAAGGTTATCTTCTTACGCAAAGTTGTACCCGGTGGCGCTGATAAGAGCTACGGCATTCATGTAGCCCAACTGGCGGGACTGCCGGCATCGGTGATACATCGGGCCCAGGAGGTTTTATCCGGTCTGGAAAGCCAGCCCCGGCAGAAACAGCATAAGGCAATCCGGGCTAAAAAAGAGCCAACCCCGCAGCTCCCCCTCTTCGGGGATAAATCGCCGCTCATGGAAGAGATGAGCCAGCTCGATATCGATTCCATGTCTCCCCTCGAGGCTATCACCAAGCTCTACGAGTTGAAGCGGAAGGCGGAGGAGGCAAATTCGCAATAACATGCTGCCATTCAGCGGTGCTTGTTTGTCATTTTAGGCGTCACCTGCCCTCAGGTGACCCAAGTAGATGACCCGAGTGACGGTCACCCGTAGGCGGGTGACACGTAGGGCAATGCGAAGGCACTTATAAACATGCAGGCAGATGGAGAGGATTTGGCAAATGGCTTGCATTTGGGTAAAATCACAAGCATAAAACAAGGCAGGAATAGTCGTACAATAAGGAGTTATAGAGATGAGTGATGAAACTTATCAGACAGATGTGGTGTGTGGAAATTGCGATTTTAAGGGCAAAACAAGTATTCCCAAGGGCAAATTAGTGAAAGACGCCGCTTGTCCAAAATGCGGCAACAAGACATTACGCGATGCGCTCCCCGGTGAGGTGAATTGATTAAATATTGTTTTCCGATGCCTTATTTCCCAGGCAGAGGCGGCATGCTGTGTAATTGCATGACAAAAGCCTGTTTGCTCTGTTTTATCTGAGATGTCGCCTCCTCGCAACCTGTGTTCAGATGGCGTGCACCTTAATCAGATCAAGGAGGAAAGCATGAACGGACCGAGATATAGTGGAAGCGAAGACAATATGGTTGAGGGCCGACAAATGGAATCGGTGACAATCGTTTCTCTTATTGCCGACCTGACCAACGACGATGGGGTGATACGAGTAAAGGCACGCCGTGCACTGGTATCGTCCGGGGGCAAAGCAGTAGAGCCGCTGATTGAAGCACTGGCAGCTCCGAATCAATGGGTGCGGTGGGAGGCAGCCAAAGCTCTGGGACAGATCGGCAATTCAGCAGCAACAAATGCACTTGTGAAAGCCCTGGAAGACAAGATGTTCGATGTACGCTGGCTGGCTGCCCAGGCATTGATCAACATAGGGCCTGAGGCAATCATACCAATACTGAAGGCCCTTATCGAACGAGCGGATTCGACATGGACGAGAGAAGGAGCACATCATGTGCTGCATGACCTGGCTCAAGGGGAGCTTAAAGAGGTGCTGCAGCCCGTACTGGCTGCACTCGAGGATGTCGATTCGTCTGTAGAGGTGCCTTTCGCAGCCAAGACCGCTCTAAAATCCTATACGGAGTTACGTGGCTCTCCCTGAGTCAAATTAAGTTCTTAGGCGTCACCTGCCATCAGGTCCTTCCTGGGAAGTCGTAGGGACGGACCTTCAGGTCTGTCCGTCATCCCACCATTCGGACAGGTCTAAAGACCTGTCCCTACATCTGGTGCGCTGTTCTTTTTTCTGTCATCGCGAGGAGTCCGTCCACGGGAGGACGACGTGGCGATCTCGGTGGGGAAGCATTGTGAGATTGCCACGTCCCGATGCAATCGGGGCTCGCAATGACATAAAGGAAAAGGCTCGCAATGACACGTAAGAACCGGCAGCTAGGCGCGAGGTGACCACAGCACCATTCTGGGCTTCTTGCCCATCTCTTTAGCCAGATCTTCTATCTTTCCGTATTTTATGCAGGCTGCCATGCAGTGCTTCACGCATGACGGCTCAAGCCCTTTTTTAGTCCGAGGTGCGCACAGTATACACAGTTCGGTGGGGAATGGCAGGTAAACAAGATACTCCCTGTCCTTCGGCAACCTCTCGACGACCTCAATCACTCTGATTCCGGACATACCTGCCGGCCACCGGTATTCCTGAGCGCAGGCGACCTGACAGGAATAACATCCCGTGCAGTACTCGTAATCAATAAGCAAGCCGTATCCGCTGCTTTTAGGCATTTTCCGTCCCCTCGCTCCCGCTGACCTTGTATAATCTGCACAGCAGGTGCTTAATGGGTGCACCGAGGCCGTCTTTGCCGGTGAAACCCATGGGAATAAGCTGATTTACGTTCGATTCCATGACGCCGAATAGATGTGGCTCTTGAGCCGGCTTTTCCGGGAACCACCAGCCGTGGGTAGCCATCACCATCCATCTGGGCACAATCGGAGTAACCTTTGCCTTTAGCTTGCACCTGCCCATCCAGTTCTCCACCCAGACCCATTCGCCATCGCCGATATGAAGCGACTCGGCCGTGTCAGGGTGAATTTCAACCAGGGGGTCAGGCTCGATTTCCCTGAGCCAGGGAATATTTCTGTGCTCGGAATGAAAATAGGCTGGAGACCGCCTGCCGGTGGACAGAATGAGGGGATACTTTTTGTATAGTTCCGGCTGGCTTATCGGGGTGAAAGGCGGTTCTTCGTAATGGGCTACAGGTTCCAGCCCCCATTCCTCCCGTATCGATGAGTACAGCTCGACCTTGCCCGATGGTGTTTGGAAGCCGGGCTTTCTGTCCGGTCGCAGCAATCCCTTTTCAAACCGGTGATACGGAGCGCTGGGGTGCCCTTCCGGTGGGAAAGCCCAGCCTTTTTCTTGGAGCTCCTTAAAGGTCATACCGGAGGGCTTGATTATTTCATCGAAAAGCTCGTGGATGTCTTTCCAGCGAAAGTCGGGGTCGAACCTCTTCGCCAGCTCGAAGTTTATCTCCACGTCCGGCTTGCATTCACCGACTGAAATTGCCTTGTTTATGCTCTGAAGCGGCACCCACCAGCTCCTGATGCCGTCCTTCTCCAGAAAAGTAGCTGCCGGCAGAACAACGTCAGCCAGCTGGGTGGTGGGTGTCATAAACAGGTCGACCGCCACCACAAAGTCAAGCTTCTTAATAGCCTCGACCCATTTCTTCGGGTCAAGACCTATGCCGGCCACGGGGTTACAGGTCTGTATCCACATACCCTTGATTGGGTACGGCTCTTCGGTAAAAATTTGTTCCAGAGCCAGGTCTGTGTGTGCTCTCCAGATGAACCTGTTTAACGGTCCATACCGGCTGGCTCCTATTCTTTTCTTATCAGCCTCCTTTGATTTCAGCTTAATAACACCCTTAGCCCCGGGCAAAGCGTAGGCAACGGCATCGAAGGCAAAACGTGAGATTACGTTGCCGCCGGGCACATCCAGATTGCCGGTGATACACCACAGTGCGGCAATTGCCTGGACAGTGGGGGTGATTGCGGGTGTCATATCGATAGGCACGCCCCAGTGTATGGATGCCGGCTTGCTCCTGGCATACAGACGTGCTGCCTTAATAATATCGTCTTTCGGGACCCAGGTTATCTCGGACACCCGTTCTACGGGGTACCGGTTGACCTCCTCGCAGAATACGCTCCAGACCGTTTTTACCGGTATTCTCGTGCCATCGAAGAGGTTGACTTCGTAGCTACCCTCCAGTGCCGGCTGCACATCGCTCAGTCGGTACTCCACGTTACTGGAATCCCAGACAACCGGCGCTCCCCTCTTTGTGTCCCAGGCAACGAAGTTATCCGGCGAGCCGTCCTTTGCCAGGTCGCTTTCTCGCAGCAGCTTGCCCGTATCGCTCCTGACCAGATGACTAGAGTTCGTCCATTTCTCAACGAACTCCCTATCATACAGCCCCTCGTTTATAATGACGTTGAGAAAGCCCATAGCCAGGGCTCCGTCCGTCCCCGGCCTCAATCTGAGCCACACCTCAGCCCTCGAAGCGAACCATGTCAGTCTCGGGTCGATGGCAATAATCTTTGTGCCCCTTTTCATAAGGTCGATAATCCAGTGCCCGAAGACGTTATCCGGGCATGATGCTGGAATGTTGTAGCCCCAGACTATGATGCACTCCGGGACTTTATACCTGGGGTCTTCATAGCGTGCCGGCAGCCACTGTGAGGCATCGAGCACACAGTAATCGCCCTGGACGGTATCCACGGCAGCTATTCTCGGGCTATAGCAGGCGATACCGCTGAGGGCAAACATAACGTTAGGGCTGCCGTAAGCGTAGGCGAGCAAGCATATCCAGGGGCCGATATCTCTGCCTGTCCCCATGGAGAAAATGACGCTCTCCGGCCCGAACTCATCTCGAATTTTACCCAGCTTCTTTTCAATCAGGTCGAAGGCTTCATCCCAGGATATCTGTTGCCACTTACCTTCCCCGCGCTGTCCAATCCTCTTGAGCGGATGGGTAAGCCGTTCGGTGTGAGTGACGTATTGTGTCATTGCCAGGCATCTGGCGCAGAGGCGGCCCTGGTTCCAGGGATGCTCCGGGTCTCCCTCGATCTTGACTAGCTTGCCGTCTTTGATGTAGGCGAGCACGCCGCAGCCGCCATGACAACCGGGTCCGGCGGACCAGGTAGTTGTTCGTACCACCTCGAGGTTCTCTGTCATAACCTGATACCTCTGCTGCTCGTTACTTGAAATAAGGAGGAGCCGTTTTGGGGGTTTTTCCAGTATAGAATCTATTGAGGAATATCCTGGTGCGCATGCTGGTCATAGCTGGAAACATGCTGATTCAGTCTGGGCGATAATAGCATAATGGGATATACCGGTCAAATGTATGCTGGTGACATAGTTAATAAGAAGTTTTAGGTGCCACCTGCCCTCAGGTGACCCGAGTAAGTTGCAGTTTTATTTGCTGCTATTGCAGTATATTATACTGCATAACTTCCTGAAGCCAACACGCTACTGTGCCGGGTATCGCTAGAAGACTAAGAAGGTATCTGGAAACAGAGCCAGGTGACAGGTCACAAAACGCTAAATCGTGCAATTTAGAGCGGCTAGCTAAAGATCAGCGGGAGCAAGGGTCACAACTACTAGTTTGTAAAATCTGAATCGAAAAGATTTCGATTTAAGGCTTAAAGGTTGCACTACCAGCATCATTGTGTCCATTTTCAAATATCTTGAACTACCGAACAGCCCGAATTGCTTTATAAATTGGTCGTAAAGTTAAAATAACTCGGAATATATGTCCGCATGGTTTTTCTTAAACCATAAAATTAGTTCATCAGGGTCACGATGACATTGTTTATAATAAATATTATACAAAAAATCACCCCAAGAACCGTATTTACCTTTACATTTACTCTGAACTGCACCAAAAATGATATTCTTCTTGTGGTTGGCGTTTTGCATGTATTGAATTTGTCTATAATCATCAAGCTTCCATGAACTACGTTTGTTAATTACTTTCTGTTGTTGCCATCGATGAGGCATTAATCCGATAAGCAGAAATATGAGTTCAGATTGGAAGGAAACCATTTGTTGGTCTAAGCTATCAAAAGATTTTGACGATTTAATCAATCTTTCAGATTCAGTAATTGTATTTAATAATTCCTGTTTATGATAGTTATCTGCTATTGTAATAGTCTCCTCAATAGCAAACTTAATGCTTTTAGTTATTTTCAAGAAATATTTTTTCGCATCCGTGAAATTATGAGTCGTATGTATTAATCGATAATCTTTATCACCATACAAATTGTGAATTAAATGGCTGAATGACATGTCTGTTTTTCTATAGTTATCTTTCATTGGATTTGACCTCATCTGATCTTATTTCTATTTTAGACTAGCACCTCCCCTATAGCAAGAGAAGCGCGAATCTTGAGAGATGCTTTGACTGCACTAATGTCAGAATTGTTCAATTTGCCACACAACATACTATATTGCCTTAGTCAATGGCTCCGATGATCTAAATCTTATCACGGTACTGGCGGGCAGACCCCATTCCTCTTTCTTCCCGGCTCCCAATTTAGCTTTCAGATACGGAGTCACTCCTCAATGGAAGGCT
>JADHXB010000026.1 GCA_016783155.1 Dehalococcoidia bacterium | reverse complement strand
GTATCTCTGATAAAGAGCTTATCTTCCCAAGTTATTTCCTTTTCGTGCCATGGTTCAGGATCGAATTTAGGACAGCATTGAGCATCACTATCATGCTTTGTCATAATTCATACCCTCCTTTTAGTTGATTCAAATCCAGTCGCTGCCACTTTTTTAGCTTTGTCTATTATTCTGATGCTGTACCCCATCCGCATTCCTCACACTGTATAATATACCATTGATCGTCTCTAATCATTGCACCAGAACCTTTTAGATTTTTGCTACCACAGCTTGGGCAAGCTTCGAAAGGAAATGGGCCAGGTAGGTCAGGGTTATATATTACCTCGTTGTACTTCTGTACGACCGCACGGATAAAATCCTGTGATGGTTTATGTCCAGATATAGACTCAATGATATTAGTACGGTCCTCTTCGTTACCTCCATGGTATCGTATGTATTTCAAAGGTTGGAGTAAGGGTGGTAAAAGCGTATCATCCAAGAACACAGGTATGATCCGAGGGTTACCTGTTTCAATAGCTTTGGATAGCATTGACTCTAATTCTGCTCTTACCCACTTTGAAGTCGCTGAATTTGCTGACCAAAGTACAATAAAATGTGTGCAGTCTAATAAGCCCTTGTTTATTTGCTTAATAATGGAATCTCCGGCTGATATTTCCCATTCGTCAAACCAAACATTGATATTTTCTGCTGCAAGAAACAACGCGATATTGCGAGCAGCGTCCCTATCTGCTTTGTTGTGGCTGATGAATACTGTTATGGATGGCATAAATAGTACCGCCCTAGTATCACTACCCCTTCAAACCTTTGATAAATCCCTCAGTAATGGCGGATATTACCTTTGGCCACTCCCGTCTTAAAATTGATTTTCGTTTATCCCGAACGAACTCCATTCCTTTTAAAGAAGGCCTCACTCTCGAATATGAGACTATTTTTGCACTTCTTGTTGGTCTAACTACCTCGATGAATCCATGTTTCCTTAGAATATCCATCACAGCTAATTGTGCTCCTGCATCTCCAAATTCTATACCGGACTCCTCTATAAGAGGCCAAGGATAATCTCCATATTGTTTAAAAACATCGTCTTCCTCGTATTTCTCATACATAAAGACCATCAGCTTTTCAAGTTTCTTAATTAAATCCATCGTAGTTCCTCATTTTAACATCCCAAACCATTATAATGCATATAATAAGTCTTTGACCTTTGCAGCTACAACTTTATATCACATACCTATTGACCTTCTCACCATTCTACTATATCGTCTCGCGCAACTCAGAAGAGAATAAGGAGAGGTTCAATGTCTGCGAAAGCAAAAGTAACCACAATCAAACAAGCCATTGATAGCTTCCTATTGTCCTGCAAAGTAGAAGGTAAATCCTATGGCACGGGACTTGGAAGTAAGTCTGGTAGCGAATAGCGGGTAATGAAGCCGTATGGCTGTGCTACTTTCAGTCGATATACATAAAAGCGTCAGTCACAAAGAAGGCTTGATTCGGTAACGGCGGTGAATCAAGGGGCATTCCTAATCCCAATTTAATGCTATTAAATGCCAAAGTGGCAGCATCAAACTTTAACTCTGTTAACTCAATGAGCACCTCCGGAGTTATGGGCAAGTTTCCATGTGCGACAATGGCATTTCTTGCTTTCCAAAGCCTGTCAAATAGCTCAGGAGATGCGTTAAGGTGTGTTACAATCAATTCACGCATCAATGAAGTAATACTCGGACCTTGGGTATCGATAACAACTCCACAGGATGGACAGTTACGGACTATCGGGGGTTGGGTTACAATATGGCGAGCCATGATTTGAAGACAAACCATTAAAGCTGAGAAGTTCTCAATGGAGTCACGTTCAGCTAATCCTCGCCTTAACCAAGATAAGGCTGAAAAGATATCGCTTGACACAACCGAATTTTCAATATTTACTGCGGAAAAGTCTACCTTGACAGTGGGTGTTTGAGTACGCTTACTCATGCTGAGAATTTGACTATATTGTCCTTTGTCGTTAATGGTGGTTGGTTGCATGTGCACAGCAGACAATTTTGCTCCTATACTAAATGAAAGAAGGCCGAGAAAATGCTCAACTAACAAACGTGATGATGAAATTATAGCTCGTTGCTTTTCATCGTCTCCGTTAACTAGGTTAATGTAGAAGGCAATTGTCACATGTGTAGCTGGATCTTTTGTAGCGGAGTTTTCAACAGTGTTTGTTTCAACCCCCCAGATATCTGCTCCGCTTTTATAGGCAAGTTGGACAACTGTTTTTTTAGTTTTATTGCCTACTTTTAAACCAGGTATGATAAATTGCACTGAGACAGGGATTTTGCCAGACACCATAGGGGGAAATATCTTTGGGGGTCCCAAAAATTGTCCAGGTTTGAAAAGGAATAATTTCTCTTCCGGATTCTGATTCATCTGCCTTCAATTTATAGTCTTTTCTATACTATAAACACTCCACTCATCACAGTCAACCCAGGTAAGTGGCACGATTGCATCATGTTACGAATTACAATAATGTGCAGTATTCATTGCATAACAGAAACTAGTAATGTAGACTAATTTGAGCAAGTCGGTCTGTAGTTTAGTTTAATAGATTGAAGTATAGGAAATTACCGAGGCTTGAAAGTAAACCACCCTCAGCGCCAATTTCGCCAAACATCGTAGCTTTGTTGGCCGTCAGCGGTCTTAACAGTTCACCCAAGTCTATAGTTGATTTGGCGCAGGAGATCTCAGGAGATTTATTAGTAGGATATCAGAAATTGGAAGCTCTAGACCAAACGATTGGCGGTGTCGGTCTCCATAATGTGCACCATCGTATTAGTGACGATGAAATGACAGGAGATTATCGCATAGAATTCAGACCTCAATTTAGACCAATCCAGTACGTTTACATGTGGTTATCTTACGATGACCTAGTTTGGAACGCATGTCGAATAGTACAAGACTCCTGTTTACATATAGAAAATGCAGTTAAATATCGATTTAAAATACCTTTGACAAAGAATGCTTCGCTGGGTGTGTTGCTAGGCGAGCCACAAGTCAAGGCCGATTTAGATTCAGCCTTTTTGGGTTTGTTGCGTACATTGAACAGAATAGTATATAGAAGAGCTAAGCATACGATAGAAGAGCTGAAAATCGATGAGCATCGTTTTACACCGGCTGACGCATTGGCTATCTATCTGATATGCCGGAAGGCTGGATGCAAACTACTTGAACCCACTGGTCTGTTTAAAAAGTGGAAAAGATAGAACTAAATTAATTTGGCAAAAATTCCTATCCCCGTAAAGGAACACCCTCATAAGCCTCAGCCACTCTGTCTAACGCCCGGTACAATTACTTTAGCCTTTGTGGTAATATTTGAACATTAAAGTCGAATAGCGGCACTGGCACTCATAAGCCCTTGGTCGCTGGTTCAAATCCAGCCGCTGCCACTTTTCGTTTTCAGCCTCGCTGTATTTCCTGTATTGACAACCTTCTGCAATCGCCGTATTCTACTATCGGCTGGAAGGTAACTACAAGGCATGGGTTGACGCTGGCTACTCGGTAGAGCAGTAGAGCGCTGGATGTGAAAGCCGAGAGTTGATATAGTTAAACAAATGCGTAGATGCTATGTGCTAAACATAGCAGTGTGTGCATAGGAAGGAAAAGGTACACCGAAAAATCAACGGAGGGAGACATGAAGTATGCCACGTAAAAGGCAGCCCGTTTTTTATCCAGCCCTACTTGTCATCGACATGCAGAATGGCTTCTGCTCGCCTGGGGGTTCATATGAAGAATACGGAGGTCATATTGGAGCTGATCTCAATGCATACATGCAGATCGTACCGAATGTTATGAGGGTGATAGCTGCCTGTCGTGAATTACAAATACCCGTTTTCTACTCCCAACAAGTTAGAGAAGCATCGGGCATAGACCTTTTCACGAGATTGCATCTCATCATACCAAAAAGAAGGGCAGAGTTTCTCAGAATACCCGCATGCGTTCTTGGAACATGGGATGCAGCGATACTCGATGAACTTCGACCAGTGGAGGGCGATCACATAGTCGTCAAAAGGAGAGATTCTGCCTTCCAAGACACAGAACTCGATCTGTGGCTGAGGAGTAGCTACGTCGATACAATCATATGTACAGGCGTAGACACCGCAATCTGTGTAGAAAATACTTTAACAGACGGATTCAATATGGGTTATGATGTCATATTAGTAGAAGATGCCACTGCGTCTTCCTGGGAAGAGATTGGTAGGGCTACTATAATGAAGGTTAGAGGTTCTTATGGCTGGGTTTTAACGGCAGATCAACTCATAGAGCTCTTACACAAGAATAAATGTGGAGATGGAGCTTTCAGTTTTCCTCCTCTAGTTGACTAGCCCCCAATGATTGCATAGTTTTAAAGTCAGAGTTGTCATAGCGTAAACTGGTGTGACTGCCCTTACAAGAAACTTATTCAAAGATAAGAAGGTCTGGAAAAAAGGGATATATTTTGGACTCTGTTATTGGGTAATAACTATTCTAGGAATGGTGATGTCTTATAGTAGCTTTCCAACATCATTGATCATGGTCATGACTTGGAGCGTCAGTATATTGGTCCAGGCAATAGTTGCAGGATTGATTTACGCGAGATTTATCAAGTAAAAAGTTAAGAGCTTTTAGCGGCTTTGTCGCTGGTTCAAATCCAGCCGCTGCCACCAGTTCTTATCCAAATTTAGCCCGTCCTGAGAACTCCTTCGCTGGTCAATGGTGGCTTTAGTCTGCTCTAAATATTCACCAAGGTAGATTATTTTGTCCCGGTTGACAGCGACGAAATCAAAAGTTAATGCGGTATTATTCAGTGTCGGATGTATCCCCACATTTGTTAGTGGTATGAACTTGTCAGCTCTGTCAACGGCATCTAACAGTTTTTGCCACACTTCGGCATACATCTGGCCTGTTAGCGCATATAATGGCATGTGCACCTCTGCTCCAATAGGATTCTTTGTCCTCATCGGGTAGATTTTTGGGCTGTCTTCAGTTTCTGGCATCTTGGGTTGATGCTCGCTCTTTTCACCGACAAAGAGGATACTGGCCTTCCTAACGAAGATAGATGTCATGAATTCCCTTTTTAGACTTGGAAAAGACATCTCAACCTCGGTAAGTGGCATAAAGTCCTTTCCGATGGGCAGCGAATTTGGTATGAAGTCTTGATTAAGGGCATCCAAAAGGCGTTGAAACTTCATGCAATAGGTATGTCCGGTAAGTGTGCAAGTCTCAGTAAACACTGCTACTTTCACTTGCCTGAGTCGTGCATCGCTCTCCAAGATGTCAGTTGCTTGCGTGAGAAATGACCCAGTTTGCATTTAAGTCTTTCCTTTTAGTCGGTCTGGCCATTTATATCATGTCGGCCCATTTATGCTAATCGAGATTACCTATGTATAGCATAATGTACTTTTCCTATACATTGACCCCCCATTAGTACTCTTTTGGCTTATACTTTAGTACTATGAATGCAGCTTCGCTAATCCACGGCAGGCCGATTGTTGACGGCTACAACGACCATGTCTTCTTCCAAATGGGGAGCAGGATACTGTTGGCTGACGTATTCAAGGGCGTCATTCACCCTCGTCTTTTCAGTTATAGGCATATCTATGCTATCTGTATTGGTTACAATGCGCTGCATTCCGTTAAAGTCAAAATGGACTCCGATAAGAAGGTAGGCGCCAACTTCAAGCTGAGATCTCAATATAAGTTGATTGCTCGTGTTGCTCAGGTAGGTTGTGGTACCGTGAATCCTGTGCCGCCACTTGAAGGCAGAGCGTATACAGAAGGCAAGGTGGTGTTCGCCACTGCTACGCCGACCGAGGGCGATATGTTCGACGAGTGGAGCGGTGACGCCTTCGGAACAGAAAAGTCGGTTCCTGTTTGATGTTCACCAACGTAGATTATTTTGTCCCGGTTGACAGCGACAAAGTCAAATGTTAATACAGTATTATCCGTTGTCGGATATATCTTCACATTTGTTAGTGGCATGAACTTGTCAGCCCTGTCAACGGCATCTAACAGTTTTTGCCACACTTCGACATAAGTCTCGCCTATTAGCGTATATAACGACATATGTATCTCTGCTCCAATAAATTTCTTTGCCCTCACCGGGTAGGCTTTTGGGCTGTCTTCAGTTTCTGGTATCTCGGGTTGATGCTCACTCTTTTCACCGACAAAGAGGATACTAGCCTTACTAACGTAGATAGATGCTACGGATTCCCTTTTTCCACTTGGAAACGACACCTCAACCTCGGTAAGTGGCATAACGTCCTTTCCGAGGGGCAGCAGATTTGGCATGAAGTCTTGATTAAGGACATCCAGAAGGCGTTGAGACTTCATGCAATAGGCATGTCCGGTAAGTGTGCAAGTATCAGTAAAAACTGCTACTTCAACTTGCCTGAGTCTTGCATCGCTCTCCAAGATGCCAGTTGCTTGCGTGGGAAGTGTTCCAACTTGCATTTAAGTCCTTCCTTTTTGTCGCTCTGGTCATTTACCTGTCGACCTATTTGTACTCCTTAAGCTACCTGTGTATAGCATAATATACTTTTCTTATCCGGTGACCCCCCATTAGTACTCTTTTGACTTATATTTTTGTACTATGAACGGAACTTCGCTCAAACAAAACAGGCTCCGACAACATCGGAGCCTGTTTGCTTAGCAACTCCTTCCTGTCATTGCGAGCGAAGGTGACAATCTCTGGGATTGCTTCGGGGTCTAAGCCCCTCGCAATGACAGATAAACACTCTTTTTGGAGCCTGGTTGCTTATGCCTAATAAATCACTTATTCAGCGGGATTGTAAAGTAGCCAGAGTAGGTCAATTGTCAGCCGCCGGCTATATTAGGCAGAAATGAGACAGTGTCATTGTCCCGTAGAATCCTGTCCAGAGATGCTATTTCAAGGTTGACGGCTACAACTATCGTCCCTTCTTCCAAATGGAGACTGGGATACAGTTGTCTGACGTATTCAAGGGCGTCATTCACCGTCGTCTTTTCAGTTATAGGCATATCTATGCTATCTGTATTGGTTACAACACGCTGCATTCCGTGGAATTTAATTGAGACTACCATCTTTCTCGCTCAGACACCTGATTCGCTGAGTAGCTGCCTTGCCTGTTCGTCCATGAGGCAGAATTTTTCCACCGTTTCGCGCTTCGGTATCCCCTCGGATGTGAAACCTTTCTTTTCGTAGACGATATCACAGAGCTGCTGATAGGCTTCAAACCTTTTCTCCATGAGAAGCTTATGCCTTTGCTCCGGACTCGCCGGGGCTTTATTATCACCGAGCTGTTGCTGCAGCCATTCATCATAATACTCAGCCCGGGCTTCATATTCATTGAAATAGGCAGGACCCATTGCCCTCAAGGGTATCTGGTCGCTAGCCCGAGTCCCTTTTCCATGACGCAGATTGATTAGTTTTTGAAGTATATATAGCCTTTCTGAATCATCCAAAATGTCCTCGAGCTTTTTATTGCTCCCTGTTGTGGCATTGAGATAGGCGACGTAATAGGCCAGCGTGGGAAGATTCTTTGCCGGCTCTGAAGTTTTGGCTGCCTCCGGGTTTCGTACGTCTATCCACGGAAGCTTGCAAAGTCCAGTGGCGTTAAACCAGGTGCGAATCAGGGGGAACCACTTAAGCGCGTTCGCCTTGTGCTCTAAGGTTGGCAGTTCCTTGTGAACCTGGTCGATGAATATCAGCCATGCCTCGTCATGTTGCGGTCCTTTAAGGGCCAGGCCGTACCCACCCTGCTGGGCGAGTGATTCCTTAGTAATGTACATGGAGAACTCAAGACCTTTGACTTCCATGCCAAACTTGTTGAGTTCAGCCATGGCAGCATCTTCAGAAGTGCCGTTCCGAGCGGCATATTTCTCGGCAACCCATTTCTTGCCTCTAGCTACACCCTGGCCGACAATCTTGCCGAAACCTTTTCCGCTGGCTATTTCATGCAACAGCCTGTCCGCAGCCTGTATGTTACCGAATGTCAACTCATAACCTACGTCATCAGCACTCAAAAATCCGCGCTGGAGACACTCCATGAAAAAGCTGATTGTCACGCCCGTAGAAATGGCATCGATGCCGTATTCATCACAGTACCAGCTGTATTCCATGACAAAGTGAGGGTCGAAAATACCCATAGAGGAGACGGCGCCAACGGTTTCATATTCAGGCCCGTCAATGTCAACCGCCCTACCTGCCCTTGGGCCCCGCGTAAGTTCAACATTTTCAGCACCCTTAGCACAGGCAAGATTGCATCCATAGTAACACCCATCAGGTATCTTCTTGCTGAAGTACTTATCAAGGAAAACGTTGGCGAAGAGCTTGGAAGACTCAGGGCTCTGCCCGTACTGATAGTTATTGATAGGGAAAATGTGGAATTTATCCATATATTCGGATAGACCTGTGGTTCCCCATATGGACATGCCTAGCTGTTGAGGGTCGCATTTTGAGATAACCGCCTTTAGCCGTGAGCCTGCCTGACGCACGCCTTCTTTATCGATAGCATTGTTGCCATTTACCTTTGACAGGCTGGAGCGTGCCACAATACCTCGGAGTCCCTTGTGGCGCATGACGGTTCCGGTACCGCCCCTGCCAGCCTGTTTTGAGCGGATACGCTTCCGCCTTATGTCGAAGAACAGGCTGTTGATAATCCCGAACCTGGCGTTGCAGGCGCCTTGCCCCGCGGTTACGGCAGCAAGAGAATCGCTGTACTCTCCACCATTGACGTCTTTAAGCAGTCTCTGACCGAAGGAAAGTGCCCCCTCGTCGGTTTCTCTATCATAGGCGGGCGCAGCGGCAATACTGATGGTCTGCGCATCGCCGTCAATCAAAATAACTACGTTTTCCTTGGATATTCCGGAAACAGCCAGTGCATCAAAACCGGCAAGTTTCAACAGCGGTCCGAAATGACCGCCGATATTCGAATCGATAAACGTATCTGTCATGGGCGAGATGGTGCCGACTATGAATTTGCTTGTTCCCGGGAACGCGGGCTCATTACCGAGCGGTCCGCTTGCCATGACCAGAATATTTTCTGGACTATCATAATGTGTTTCCCGCGTTGTGCCGTCCCAAATCAGTTTGAGGGCGTAGCCGCGCCCGCCGACGTATTTGTCCTTAAAATCAGGCGGTAGTTCCTGAATCGTGATTTCCTGCGTGCCCAGGTCGACCCTGAGTATCCGGTCTGTGTAACCGCCGACAACCTTGGCGGGCTTATATTCGATTTGGCGTAGTGTTTTCATATACAGATTAATCTTCTGCTCGATTAGCCAGGAATCTCGGTCTGCTGCACGAAGCGTTATTATAATCCTTTAGGTGTGGTATCGGCAAAGGCTGTAAATCATTTAGAGCAATTGTTTTCTCTAATGGGATATTTGGAGAGGAATTCACGCAGCTTTAGCTCGTCAACGGCTGTTATTTTGGTGATGGTGGAAAGACTTGGCAATATATAGCTGATTTCACCCTCTGCCAGCAGCACATTATCAGGGGAATACATGGCAGAATGAATGACAGCGCTTTTTTCTTCCTGTTTGATGATTTGTCCTTCCACACGAAGTTCCACGTTTGTTAGCACAGGCTTGAAAAAGCGCACCGAGAGTTCGCGGGTTACTCCCATCTTGCCCAGACACGCAATAAGCACCCACTGTGCTATCTCATCAAGGAGAAGAGTAGTAATCCCGCCGTGAACCACTCCTTCAAGTCCACACAGATAGTCTGGAATAATGCACCTTGTGAAGCATCCGTGCTCCGAGAGCCAAAAGCGGAGCTTCAAACCTTGTTCATTAGTTCTGGAACAACCGAAGCATTGGCCGATCCAATCATTTGGCATTTCACGTTCGCTTACCATTATCCACCTCCATTAGAAAACTAGTCACGTGATTAATTAGAAGGGTCAGCAAGGCCTTTATATTATTATAGAAATCATCGATTATTGAATTTAGTTCTGTATATACATCTTTCATATCCTTCTCCTTTTTATGACCTTACCCTATTCTATCGCCCTGTCCCAAATAATTGTACCACCCTTTTGTGTTAGATTTGGCAGAGTACAAAGATTCGTGATAAAATCAAGCGAAAGTTTTCTTTAGAGGAGAATAGTATGGCTATAAAGAAAGTATGCGTCATCGGCTCAGGAACGATGGGGAATGGGATAACTCAGGTGGTGGCGCAAGCAGGTTATGAAACAACGATGGTTGATGTGAAGCAGGAATTCGTCGACAGAGGAATGGACGCCATAAAAGCCAGCCTGGGTAAATTTGTGGAGAGAGGCAAAGTCAGCCAAGCCGATATGGATAAGGCCATGGCAAATATCAGCACTTCGATAGACTTAAAACAGGCTGCCAAGGACGCAGACTACGTCATCGAGGCGATTTTCGAAAGAGTCGATGTCAAACTGCCGGTGTATCAGCAGCTAGAAGAGATATGTCCCAAGCATGCTATACTGGCATCCAACACCTCAGGCATACCTATAAGTCTGCTGGCATCAGCGACTAAACGTCCAGATAAAGTCATCGGTATGCACTTCTTCAGCCCGGTGCCAGTGATGAAAGCTTTAGAAGTGGTCAAGTCTTTGCTCACCTCAGATGAGACCCTGAAAGTCAGCCTCGATTTCGGCAAGGCTATAGGGAAGGAAGCAGTAGTGGTCAAAGACTCACCTGCGTTTGTAAGCAACAGAATAATCACGCTGGTGCTGAACGAAGGCGCCAAAATGCTGGAAGAAGATTTAGCTTCCATGGAAGATATTGATAAGATTATCAAGCTATCTTTTAATTGGCCTATGGGGCCATTCGAGCTAAACGACCTTGTTGGTATAGATGTGGCTGTAGACCTGCTCGAGGGCATCTACCAGCAGACCGGGTGGGAAAGATATAAGCCAGCACGATTGCTAAAGAGAATGGTGGAAATCGGGTATCTGGGCAGGAAAAACGGCAAAGGTTTTTATACCCTGTTTGGCACGAAAAAATAAGCACCTCCTCAAAATGGAGACATCAGGGGCGAGGCTTTAGCCTCGCCCTAACTTTACAGCCACATATTTGGTCTGCTTGTCTAAACTTTAACCTCTACCTTGTCTCATGCTATAAATGCAGCCACAATAGTCTTGCTGATAAAGCTGCCACCGCCTGGCTAATTCTACAGCTCGCTTGAAACCTTCTTTTTTCTTGAAATCCCTCATTAGAAACTTGTCGCTACCGGTCTCCTGTCCTATACTGTTGATTGTCTGGGCAGACTTGTGGGGGCTAATTGTCGAGGTAGTGGTGAAAGCATCTGCTCCGCAGTCCAACATGTAATCACAGGTTTTCTCCAACCGCAGCCTGTAACAAACCAGGCATCTCTTTCCACCTTCAGGCTCATCTTTCAAGGAACCAGTCTGTCTGAGCCATTCCTCCGGCTCGTAAACTGGCACTTCCAACGGGAACTGCAGTTCCTGAGCAACCCTGCGAGCAGTCTCCAGCCTTCTTTGATATTCCTCAGCCGGATGGATGTTTGGATTGTAGAAGAAGCCGACAACTTGGTGTCCCTCTATAGCCAATGACTCAGCGGCACCGGCAGCACAAACTCCGCAACATATATGTAATACAACCTTCATTGCCGTACCTTTTGGGCACGCATCAAGCCGAGCATGATAAATAAACCGAAGGCCAGGCTCGCGGCGCAGGCGAGGAACATCGTCTCAAAACTGCTCATCTGGGCTATATACCCCATAGCTGTAGGCCCGACAGCCAGGCCGATCTGGAAGAAACAAGTAGGTATAGCCATTGATAGTGCTCTGCCGCTTGCTGAAGAAAAATCGGCTGCCATTACCAGACTTGCCGGCATGGCTATTCCCATGCCGATGCCGAAGATAATGCCTATAATGATAAACTGTGGTAGTCCGTGGAAGAAGGAAAAAAGGGACACAGCTATAGCGCTCAGCGCGACACCGCCGATAAGTAAAATCCTCCGGTCAATCCTGTCGGCTAATCTGCCGGCTGGAGCTCGCAACAGAGCTGAACTGGCATAAACGGCAGTAATGATAGCTCCGGCATCAACCTCAGTCAGGCCAAAGAGCATGCCATAAAGGGGAATGTAGCTGCCAATAGTACCGGAGCCGACAGCGACCAGCAGTGTGGCTAACATGACTGCTATCGCCAGCGGTTGTCCTAGCCAGCGCCATGATGAGCTGGCTTTGACCGGGGTGACTGCTGAGTGATGGGTCATAGCTTTGAATCGAGAGAAGACAAGAACCAGGCCTATCAGCGAGATAGCGCTGCAACCATAAAAGGCGGCATCGAAACCAAAGTGACCAGCTAGGAAGCCACCAGTTATTGGACCAGCCATTAGGCCGAGCTGGAGTGATGCCGAGTACCAGCCTATGGCTTCACCCCGTTTTGCCTCCGGGGTTAAATCAATTACCAGGGCAATAGCTGCCGGCAGAAATGCTGCTGCTGCAAAGCCGTGAATCGCCCTGAACCAAATGAGCTGCTCAGGATTGTTAGCCAGGGGATAGAGTAACGGAGCCAGGGTAAAGACAGCCAGCCCACCGACAAGAAGCTTCTGGCGACCAAATCTATCGGAAAGCATACCAAAGGGAATCAGAAGGAAAGCCGTAACATAGGAGATGGTGGCTACTATCACCCCGACTTCAGACACCGTAGCGCCCAGCTCAGTAGCATAGAGCGGTATCACCGGGAACATGAAGCTGAAGCCGGCAAATCCGACGAAGGCTGCTATGTAGAGCGTTATAAGGGTAAAGGAGTTCTTCAATCTCAGTTTCCGTAGCTATACACTTTAGCATAAAAAGTTACGATAGCGAAACCTATAAACTTGTTCGTGGTCTGTGAGCGCAGAGGATGGTGTGGTAGAATAGCCTAGTATAGGCTAAAGGGATTGTAGAAATGCTCAGAAGTCAAGTTGCCAGAATTCCAGCCGAGGTCAAGCTGAAGTGAAGCGTGGCACAGTGTATCTGGTGGGTGCAGGGCCTGGTGCCCGTAGCCTTATCACTGTAAAGGGGCTGGAATACATCAGGAGAGCTGACGTCATCGTCTATGACCGGCTGGTTGATGATAGCCTGCTTGAGGAGGCTCCGGCTGGGACTGAGAAAATATATGTAGGCAAGGGGCGTGGCTGTCATGCTATGGAGCAGAAGGAGACAAACCTGTTGATGGTGAGCAAAGCCAGAGAGGGCAAGGTGGTGGTCAGGCTTAAAGGTGGCGACCCCTTTGTCCTCGGGCGAGGTGGCGAGGAAGCAGAAGTTCTGGCTGCCAACCATATTCCTTTTGAGATAGTGCCCGGTGTATCATCAGCCTATGCTGTCCCAGCTTATGCCGGTATCCCTGTAACCCATCGCCGGCTGGCTTCCTCTTTTACCGTCATCACCGGACATGAGGCTCCTGTGAAAGGCGAGTCAAGTATCGCCTGGGACAAGATAAGCGCGGGCAGCGACACGCTAGTCTTTTTGATGGGGATGGGAAACCTGGTGCACATAGTCAACCAATTGATACAGAACGGCAAACCGTCGTCCACTCCGGTAGCAGTGATAAGCCAGGGTGCCAGCCCGAGGCAGCGGACAATAGTCGGCACGCTTGCAAATATTGTCAGTAAAGCAAAACAGAAGAACTTCGAGCCGCCGGCGGTGATTGTAGTCGGCGAAGTGGTCAGGCTGCGAGAGCAACTGCGCTGGTTTGATAACCTGCCCCTTTTCGGCAAGCGAATCCTGGTCACCAGAGCCGAGCACCAGGCAAATGAACTGAGCCGCCTACTTATGGAACTCGGAGCTATTCCTGTCGAGATGCCGGTTATAAAGATCGGCCCACCACGCACCTGGAAGAAACTCGACCAAGCCATCATGAACCGGAAGGACTATGGCTGGATAATGTTTACCAGCGTCAATGCCGTGGAGATGTTCTGGAAAAGACTATATACCTTGAACCTGGATTCGCGTTGGCTTGCCGATACCAAAATTGGAGCCATCGGCCCGGCTACGGCTAGAGCCCTTAAGGAAAAGGGCATCCGACCAGATTATCTTCCGGAGATATATACCAGTCAGGGCTTCCTTGCTGGACTTAAAAAGAAGGATATCGCTGGATGCAAGGTTCTTCTGCCCCGAGCCGATATAGCCGGTAGCGAGCTTTCAGACGGGATCGCCAAGCTTGGAGCTGAAGTTCAACAGGTAACTGCCTACAGGACAGTCACTGCCGCCAAGTCGATTTCACAAGCAAAGCGGATGCTTTTGAGAGGTGAAATCGATGTAATAACCTTCACAAGTGCCTCGACGGTAAATAGTCTCCTGGCTGTACTGGGGCAAAGATGGGAGGTTATAAAACAAGCCAGGCTGGCTTGTATCGGCCCGAACACAGCCGCAGCTCTGGCTGACAAGGGGCTGAAGGCTGACATAGTTGCCACGGAACATACCGTGCCGGGGCTCATCGAAGCCATTGAACGATACTTCCAAAGAAAGGGGGAGTACAATGAGTGAATTTCCAAAATTGCGGTTGCGACGTCTTCGGCGCAGTGAAGCCCTGCGGGCACTGGTTCAAGAGACCAAGGTTGATGTCGGAGACCTGATATGTCCCCTCTTTGTCGTCGAAGGCAACAAGATAAAGCAGGAGATAAGCTCAATGCCCGGGTTATACCGCCTCTCCAACGACCTGCTGCCTAAAGAAGTTGAGGAGATCGCCAGGCTCGGCATTTCAGCGATAATACTTTTCGGCATACCTCGAAAGAAGGATGAAGCCGGCTCCTCGGCCTATCAACCAAAGGGAGTGATCCAGCAGGCGATACGCACTATCAAAAAGACGGCACCCGATTTACTGGTGATCACCGACGTCTGTCTCTGCGAATATACCAGCCACGGTCACTGTGGCGTTGTCGTGGACGGCTATGTCGACAATGATAAAACCCTGGAACTACTTGCCAAAACAGCTTTATCTCACGCTCAAGCTGGTGCCGACGTAATAGCTCCCTCAGATATGATGGATGGCAGGGTTAAGGCAATCCGGCAGACATTGGACGGAAATGGCTTCCAGCACATCCCCATCCTCGCCTATGCCGCAAAATACGCCTCTCACTTCTATGGACCTTTCCGTGAAGCCGCCGAATCGGCACCGCAGTTTGGCGACCGCCGCTCTTACCAGATGGACCCATCTAACTGGCGGGAGGCTATGCGTGAAATAGAGCAGGATATTGTTGAGGGTGCAGATATCGTCATGGTCAAGCCAGCACTGCCCTGCTTAGATGTGATACGAAAGGCACGTGATACCTTCAATCACCCGTTAGCTGCTTACAGCGTCAGTGGCGAGTATGCCATGGTTAAAGCAGCCGCCCAGCAAGGCTGGCTTGATGAGAAAGGGATAGTCCTAGAAATGCTCACCGCCATCAAGAGGGCCGGGGCTGACATAATCATAACCTACTACGCCAAGGAGGCAGCCCGCTGGCTTTAAATTATTTGTCACCCTGAACGAAGTGAAGGGTCTAGATTCTTCGCTTGGCTCAGAATGACAAAGGGGGGCTCAGAATGACAAAGGGGGACCCAGAATTGCAGGGGGTTCAGGACGGGTTAATTGATTAGGATGGAAAAGGGACATTGGCTAAATGAATTCTAACATTAAGCATTTTAGCCACTCAGAGGAACTTTTTGAACAAGCCCAACGCTATTTGCCCGGAGGCGTAGATAGTCCGGTTCGCGCCTTTAAGGCAGTTGGGGGAACGCCGCTTTTCATCAAGCGAGGCCAGGGTTCCAGGCTGTACGATGAGGATGGCAATGAATTCATAGATTACGTCTGCTCCTGGGGGCCGCTAATACTGGGACATGCTCAACCCCGAATAGTAAGAGCCGTCAAAAAAGCAGTGGAACGCGGCTCAAGTTTTGGCTGCCCGACCGAGCTGGAAACGACTCTGGCGAGGATGGTCTGCGAAGCCATGCCTTCTATCGAGATGGCGCGATTTGTTAGCTCGGGCACAGAAGCTGCAATGAGCGCCATCCGGCTGGCTCGAGCCTTTACCGGCAAAAACAAGGTGGTGAAATTCGCCGGCTGCTATCACGGCCATTCTGATGGACTGCTGGCTAAGGCGGGGTCGGGAATGGCGACTCTGGGCATACCCAGCTCTCCCGGCGTGCCTGCAGCTCTGACTTCCGATACCTTGGTCGCCCCTTATAACGACCCGGAGGCAGCGGAACAGCTTTTCAAAGAGTTCGCTCCTGATATCGCCGCCGTGATAGTTGAGCCTGTAGCTGGCAATATGGGTGTTGTGCTGCCGCGGCCTGAGTTTCTGGAACACCTCCGTAGCTTGACTCGCCAATCCGGAGCACTGCTCATCTTCGATGAAGTCATAACAGGCTTTCGGGTGGCTTACGGCGGAGCCCAGAGCCTTTATAATATATCTCCGGATTTGACCTGTCTGGGGAAGATTATAGGTGGCGGCTTCCCCATAGGAGCCTATGGCGGCCGAAAAAACATTATGGAAATGGTGGCACCCTCAGGGTCGGTGTACCAGGCGGGGACGCTTGCCGGAAATCCAGTAGCCACGACTGCAGGTATTGAAACACTCAGCATATTGAAGGAATCTAAAGTTTACGACGAGCTTGAGCGGAAGTCGTCCCATCTGGCAAAAGGCATCACTGAAGCGGCAAGCGAAGCCAGGGTAGATATACAACTACCTCGACTAGGCTCAATGTTCACCATCTTCTTCACCAAAAACATCGTCACGGACTATGAAACTGCCGCAAAGGCAGATACCAGGCTTTATGCCAAATTCTTCCATCAGATGCTGGCCCAAAGCATATATTTGCCTCCCTCCCAGTTTGAAGCCGCCTTTGTCTCCTCAGCGCACACCAATAGTGACATTCAGGCTACCGTTGAAGCAGCCGAAAAGGCCTTCAGTTCCTTGCTATAGGCAGCTTCGGCGAGTACTAAAAGGTGGTTGTCAAGGTAGGCCATTAACATTATAATCACTAAAAGTAGCTATTTAGGGATGAGGCATAGATGAATTCAAAATCTGTAGGCAGATGGCTGTGTCTTCTAATTACCGTTCTTGCAGCTTTGGGTTTATCCCTGAGTAATTTCCAGGCTCTTGCCGCATCTTATCGGGTGTACCATTACGATTCTATAAATGTTGACATCAAAATTCTGGAAAATTCAGATTTGCAAATCAGCGAGACCCAAGCATTCGTTTTCACCTCAGGCGATTTCCACTACGGATTTCGATGGATACCTACTGACAGGCTTGAGTCAATCGGCAATGTAGAAGTCTGGGAAGGTGACCGGCAATACCCACTTAATCCTTCGGTCAAAGAGTGGATAGATGTCCGGAAGAAAACTGGCAAGTCACCTGGTGGTGAGACTTATGCCTATGCCACCTGGAGGGAAGGCAACAAATTCTGGATTGGCTGGTGGTTTCCGCAGACGGTGAACAGCAGCCGCACCATAGAGCTCAGATACACGGTCCACGGTGGTCTGTGCATCAACAGCCCTGCTGACCAACTATACTGGAAAGCCATTTTTGGAGACCGCGACAGCTATGTGGGTTCGAGCAAAATAGTCGTTCATCTTCCTCAGCCAGTGCAGCCACAGCAGCTTTCCATATACAGCTATGGTGTACCAGCCACCAGCAATATAGTGGATGACCAGACCATAGAGTTCCTTACCGGTAGAATACCGGCTGCTGAAGAACTTGAGATAAGAGTCTATTTCCCCCACGGCATGGTCAGCGGTGTGCCACCAGCATGGCAAATAAAGTTAGAAAAACAAGAAGCCTACAACAATGAAGTGAAGCCGATAATAAATCTGTTGCTGACGTTATTTGGCTTAGTCGTTGTGCCACTGCTTGGTTATTTCTGGATACGTCGAGCCTTCAAGAAAAGAGGTCGCCTACCTGAAATTGGGTCGATGCCGCAATTGCAGTATTCACCCCCGAGCGATTTACCTCCGGCACTGGTAGGCATATTGACCCGTGCCAAAGTGGGTCCTGCAGAACTTACTGCTACCATCTTTCATCTGGCAAACAAAGGCATAGTTGAAATAGTGCAGACAGAAAAACAACGGTGGTTTGGCACCTCAAAAGACATCCTGCTCATAAAAGCCAAGGATGGTGAGAAGTTCTCTTTCGAGAGACTGGTAACACAGACCCTGGCGAGTCGTGAAGGGAAACTGCTTTCAGAGCAGAGAAGACGGTTTCCGCAACTCGTCAAGGAATTTCGCCAGAAGGTGGAACGGGATGCAGTAAAGCAGAAACTTTTTGAGGAGAAGCCGTCGCGGTCGGTCAGACGCCTGCAAATTCCCGGATTCCTTCTCGTCTTCTTTGCCATGTTTGTTGGCATACCGCTCTTTATGTTTCTGGGCCAATATGCTGAGATGATATTCGTTCCTTTTGTGGCACTTGTTTTTATCGGTATGGCAGCAATCATACTATCGTCCAGATTGCCAAAGCGAACGGAGATAGGCACTACAGAGTCTGCTCAGTGGAAGGCCTTTGGCAGGCACTTGAAGAAGATGGTCAAAGACAAGCAGCTTGCTACCGACAATCTGAGCTACTGGGATTCCTATTTCCCATACGCCGTGGTCTTTGGTCTGGCCCAGGGCTGGGTAAAGCAGTTCAGCGAGCTTGAGGCTCCAACACCAGTCTGGTTTTATACCGCCACTGATACAGGCCGTGGGATAACCCCTGGCACTATTAGTGCAGCCTCATCGGCACCATCACTAAGCTCAGTAAGCAGCGCCTTTAGTGGCATGGTAAACATGGTCCAAGGAAGCTTTTCCGGCGGTAGTGGCACTGGTGCTAGTGGAGGTGGTGGCGGT
>JADHXB010000025.1 GCA_016783155.1 Dehalococcoidia bacterium | reverse complement strand
CTACCCTTAACCCTGGTGGGGTGAGGATAGGCACTGCGGAGATTTATCGCCAGGTGGAGGCTCTCGATGAGGTAGCGGACAGCCTTGTAGTAGGACAGAATTGGGAGAACGACATCAGAGTTATCCTGTTTGTGAAACTAGCAGAAGGTGCAGAGTTGACCGAAGACCTGGTTAAGAAGATAAAAACCACGATCAGGCAGAACACCACTCCCCGTCATGTCCCGGCCAAGATCATAGCCGTTGACGATATCCCCTACACCATCAACATGAAAAAGGTTGAGTTGGCAGTCAAGAAGGTGATTCATAACGAGCTGGTGCTGAATAGAGATGCTTTGGCTAACCCACAGTCTCTGGAACTTTACAAGAATCTCAAAGAGCTTCAGACATGATCGGCTTACTCGCTAGCCACTTTGCACAAGATAGCGGATTATCTAAACACGCCAGATCAACGCAACTATCATCTGAAAGAGTGGCGAGAGGCCCTGGGGCATACAAACGAATACAGGGCCTTCTCATGACCTGTTGAATCAGGCAAAACTGTGTAATAGACTGTGGCTATACGATCATAAATACAAGGAGGAAAAGCGATGGAAACTCAAGAATCTTTGCCCGCAATTGAGGCTCTGGAGAAGATGTCTCGAGAGGAGAGACAGAAGTATCTGGATGGGAGGTTAAGGGACCTGGTTGCCTACGCCTATGAAAAGGCTCCGGCAACTAAGGCAAGATTTGATAAGGCGGGTATTGCTCCTTCAGCAGTGTCCGGTATCAAGGATTTGGAGAATTTGCCTATCTTGAGGAAGGACGAGTTGGTGGAGTTGTACAACGCCAATCCTCCCTTCGGTGGCTTGGTGACTGTTCCTATAGAAGATTTGGAAAGGGTTTATGTGTCCCCAGGGCCTATCTGGGATCCCCATCACCAGAGTGAGACCTTCTGGCGGCGGCTTGTGCAGCTTGTGAAAGCTCTGGGATTCGGCAAGGGGGATATTGTTGTCAATACCTGGGCTTATCACCTTGTGCCGGCTGGCCATATGGTTGATGAGGGATTGAGACGCGCTGGGGTTACGGTGATACCCATGGGGGTGGGAAATACCGAACTTCAAGTCCAGGTTATGCATCGTCTTAAGGTTACTGGATTTTTTGGCACTACAGGCTTCTTCATGAATATCATCAACAAGGCTGAGGAGATGGGCCATGATGTCCGCAAGGATTTTAACCTTAAGTTGGCTTGCATTGGTGGTGAGATGGGCGGTGGACCAATCAGGAAACTGGTGGAGGAGAAATATGGTATTGCTACCGGGGATGCCTACGGAACAGCCGACTTCGGTTTTATCGCCTTTGAGTGCAGTGAGAAGACAGGTATGCATATTACTGAAGATGTAATTGTGGAGATAGTCAGCCCGGAAACAGAAAAGCCAGTTAGCCCCGGTGAGGTAGGCGAAATAGTAGTGACTCCGATTGACGAGACCTATCCGCTGATACGCTTTGCCACTGGAGACCTTGCCGGTATAATTGATGAGCCTTGCCCTTGCGGCAGGACTGCTCTTCGGATAACGCGCCTTATGGGTAGAGTGGGTGATGCTGTGAGAACAAGGGGTATGTTTATCCATCCCCGACAGCTTCAGCCAGCTTTTTCCCAGTTCTCAGAGATTTCAAAGTGCCAGGCGGTAGTTACCAGGCCTGGTCATCGCGATGATTTGACACTCAAAGTAGAGCTCAAAAGCGAAGAAGGGGTTGACAAGGAGAAGCTGATACAGCAGTTAAGCAAGACGGTGGGTGACGCAGTAAGAATCAAGGTTGACCGGGTTGAATTTGTAGCTAAAGGGGTGATACCCGAAGGGCATAAGTTGATAGTTGATGAACGAGTTTATTGAACTCAGCATAAAAGCTTGAGCATAAGATTTGTTTCGTATGATAGGAAAGGAACTTGGTAAGACAAATCAATATGTAAATTGAGATCGCGTTGCTGCTGTGACGCGAAAATATATTGACAAGGTTTCAGTGGCACTAGTATTTGAGTTTGCCAAGTCTAAACTGTTCTGGATCACGCTGAAGTGCTTAATCGTCAACCTGCCTGGTAGTCCCAAAACGGTAGCAGTACAGGAGTGTCTTAAGGTCATCCCACGGGTACGAGCCATATAGTGAAAACCCTTGAGAGCCTGTCTGAAAAGTCCAACCCTGAAATTTTGTTTATGACTTTCCTGGCAAGGTGTAGTAGTCTTGGTCTGGATTTCCCACTTTCCTTCAAAAACGGGGGCATTCTCGAGGATGAGTGACTATTAGTTTCCGGCAGCCTCTTAAGGGACAAGTAACCACGCTTGCCAGTCTGGGGTTCAAAGTCAAATTGACGGGCTGACAACACAGCTACTCAGCCAACAGGAATCTCGTCTGCTAGCCGACCTTGCCTCAAAGCGACAAATACTGCTTGGGTGCGTGACTTTACTCCAAGCTTGTGAAAAATAGCACCAAAGTGACTTTGCACTGTCCGCTCTGAGATGTATAGTCTACTGGCAATCTCCTTGTTGGTTAGGCCTTCAGCTGCAAGTTCCAGGGCCTGTAATTCCCTGCGCCCAAGGCCTTTGGCATTCCCTAAGTGACCTTGCGTGCATGCCACTTGGCGGAGATATTCGAGTAACAGAGCACTGCGGTCCCCGTCTAACACAGTTCCACCAACACAGACACTACGGATGGTGCTTACAAGTTCCACTGCAGTGGTTTTCTTACCTACATAGCCACTTATCCCGGCCTTTAAGCACCGAATCAAGCAAGATGGATTAGATCTGCTGGACACAACTAAGATAGCTGTGTCTGGGCTTGCTCGCTTTATTTGTTCAATTGCTTCGAAGAAAGCGGGCTCAAGTAAATTGGTATCAATGATGGCGATATTTGGTTGGAGTTCACCAACTCTGTCGATTATATCGCTGCGCTCATTCGATCGAGCTGCCACAAACAAATCTTCACTTGCTTCAATGATGTTAACTGCAGCGTCAACAAATAGCGGCTCCTCAACAGCCACTAGCAGAGAATATTTCATCTTCCTTACCCATGACAAATGCTGCTACAAATACTTAGTAAAGTCTATAGCGATTTGCCATTCTTGTCAAGCTATTTTGCCACATCCCCGGATTGTTGCCTAACCTCATAAGTGCTAGAATGTCTATCTAAGTTTTTTGTGGGAGAAGTTTGGCTACGGTTGTCTGTTGCTAAACATCCTCAATTATAGTCCAGGAGAGGAGTGTATATATGGCCGGACAAGATACCAGCAAGGACACGAAAAAAGGGAAGGAACCCCTTCCATTCCTAAGGCCGGGTCTATTTGTGGCTCCACTCTCTTCGGAAGAAACGCCACATCTGATTGGTAGCAGGTGTAAATTGTGCGGGCGGGTATTCTTTCCCAAAAGAACTGTTTGCTTCGACTGTAAACACCTTGATACTAGCACAATGGAGGAGGTACATCTCAGTTTGAAGGGCAAGCTACATACTGGCCTTTTCGTCCACGCCGCACCTGAGGGGTTTAAGACACCATATGCCATTGGGTTTATAGACTTACCGGAGGGTGTGAGGGTGTTTTCTCAATTGGTGGGGGAAAACCTCTCTGATGAGGTGCTTACTGCTGGAAGGGAAGCTGAGATGATCATCGAAAAAATCCGTGAAGACGAGGCAGGCAATGATGTAGTAGCCTATAAATTCAAAGTCATTTGAGTGTGACTAAAAAGAATGAGATGAGAGGAGACCAAAAATGAGAGAGGTGGCTGTTTCAGGAGTATCTATGACAAGATTTGGCAAGTATATGGAGAAGGGGCTTAGAGAATTGTCGGCAGAGGTAATTTTGGGTGCGGCCAACGATGCTGGGATTGACCTTAAGGATATACAATTTGCTTCTGTTGGTAATTCTCTAGCCGGATTGATAACTGGTCAAGAGAGTGTCAGGGGACAAGTAATTCTAAAGGAGGTAGGACTAGGTGGCATACCGGTGACAAATGTCGAAAATGCTTGTGCCACCAGTTCTACCGCCTTTTTTGAATGCTGGATGGCAGTTGCTAGTGGTTACTGTGATGTTGCTCTCGCTTTGGGGGTGGAGAAACTCTTCTGTGGTGATACCGCACGTTCCAACGCGGCCCTAGCCACTTGCATCGATGTAGACGTCGAAGGCAGAATGGGGTTCAGTTTCCTAGGCTGGTATGCTGCAGAGGCGAGAAGCCACATGGAGACATATGGGACCACGCAGGAGCAGATGGCAAAGGTATCGGTTAAGAGTCACAAGAATGGCTCCCTTAACCCATATGCTCAATACCAAAAAGAGGTCAGTATAGAAGAGGTTCTTAGTTCTCGACCCATAGCTTGGCCTATAACTCTGCTCATGTGTGCACCTATAGGGGATGGAGCAGCAGCCGCGATATTGACTAGTAAGGACATTGCGAGGAGACATACCAGTGAGCCGATAACTATCGCCAGCTCAGAGCTGACCTCGGGCAGAATCCTAGATTGTAGGCGGGCAGAATCTGCCGGCGCTCTAACTGAAATGCTGGCCAAGAAGTCCTACGAGAAGTCAGGCATCGGGCCGGAGGATTTAGGTGTCGTTGAGCTGCATGATGCCTTTTCCCCGGCGGAGATATCGATCTACGAGGATCTTGGGCTTTGTAATAGGGGCGAGGGAGGACGCCTGGTCGACGAGGGCAAGACTGAAATAGGTGGCACTATTCCAGTAAATACAAGCGGAGGACTAGCAGCCAAGGGACACCCTGTAGGTGCTACAGGCATAGCTATGATTACCGAAATCGTTTGGCAGCTGCGGGGTCTAGCTGGAAAGAGACAGGTGGAGCCTCGGCCTAAGGTTGGGCTGGTTCAGAATGGTGGTGGCCTTGTTGCCGGGGAATATGCTGCTGATGCTATTCACATATTGAAGAGGTAGATGAATGGCAGCAGGGAAAACTGATGAGGCAATGCTTCGAGTAGAAGAACTGTCTCTCCGTTTTGGTGGTGTTCAGGCTGTCTTGAGTTTGAGCTTCGAGGTGAGGCAGGGAGAGATACTGGCTCTCATTGGTCCCAATGGCGCTGGCAAGACATGTGTCCTCAACTGCATAAATGGATTTTACCGCCCACAAAAGGGCAATATTTATTTTGAGGGGCAAGACATTACCTCTTTTCCCCCGCACAAGATCGCTGAACAGAGCATTGGTCGTACATTTCAGAACATCCAGCTCTATTCTGGAATGAGTGTTCTGGATAACCTAATGGCAGGGCGACACAATCACATGAAAGAGAACATTCTGACTGCAATGATACATTTCGGCTGGGTACACCAAGAAGAGGTTAAACATCGGAAGCAGGTAGAGGATATTATCGATTTTTTGGAGATTGAGGCTGAGAGGTACAAGCCAGTGGGGATGCTGCCATATGGCACTAGAAAGAAGGTCGACCTAGGGAGAGCTCTCGCCTTAGAGCCAAAGCTACTTCTGCTGGATGAACCTATGGCAGGGATGAACGTGGAGGAAAAGGAAGATATTGCCAGATACATCTTGGACATTGTAGAAGAGCGAGAGGGCACTGTGCTCCTTGTGGAGCACGACATGGGGGTGGTTATGGACATTGCAGATAGAGTAATTGCTCTAGACTTTGGTGAACTCATCGGCGAGGGCTCGCCAGCAGAAATCAAGGCGAATCCCAGCGTAATAGAGGCCTACCTTGGCAAGGTGGAATAGCGATTTCGCCAAAAGCATCACAAGGTGAAGAAAGATGGAAGCAGACACTTTTCCAAAGCTTCTAGGGCGCAGCTATGAAAAATATGGTGACACGAAGGTGGCCCTGCGGCAGAAGGGCTTTGGGATCTGGCAAGAATACACCTGGAAAGATTACTACGAAAAGGTGAAGTATCTCTCGCTGGGGCTAATAAGCTTGGGGTTGGAGCCGGGGGATAAGGTCAGCATAGTGGGAGAAAATCACGTCTGCTGGATATTTGCTATGCTTGCTACCCAGGCTGCTGGTGGAGTTGTGGCATGTGGGGTCTATCCCGATTCGATGGCATCAGAGTTTGAATACCAGATTGATCACTCTGACTCGACTTTCGTAGTGGCTGAGGATCAAGAGCAAGTTGACAAGGTGCTGGAGGTTAAGGATAAACTCCCAAAGGTAAAGAAGGTCATCTATTGGGACGCCAAGGGGATGTTTAGGTATACTGATCCCCTTCTGATAAGCCTGGGGGAGGTGCTACAACTGGGAGGGGCTTATGAAAAGGAACATTCCGGAGCTTTCGAGCAGAACGTTGAAAAAGGCAACGGTGATGATGTAGCTCTCCTCGCCTATACTTCGGGAACCACTGGCCGACCGAAGGGATTGATGCTTCTTCAGCGCACGCTGATAAGAGAATGCAAAGACCTTGCCGAGATCGATCCGACAGAGGAGAATGATGAATTTCTGTCCTTTACGCCTCTCGCCTGGCCGCTGGATATCAAAATTTTTGTGGTGAGGCATTTCATCATGGGAGGGGTGCTGAATTTCCCTGAGAAGCGAGATACTGTCCAGGATAATCTGAGGGAGATAGGCTTTCGAGCGGCATTCTTTGCTCCAAGAGCTCTGGAGGATACCGTTCGCATGATCCAGGTAAAGATGTCTGATGCTGATCCCCTAAAACAGTTGCTCTACCACCTTTTTCTACCCGTGGGTTTTAAGATGGCCGATCTGATAATCAACCAAGAGAGGTCCACCCCCTTCTGGAAAGCTCTTTATAAGCTTGGGGATGCTATTCTTTTCGGACCCCTCCGAGATAAGGTAGGATTTTCGAAGACCAAGGTGATCTGGACAGGGGGGGCAGCGGTGAGCCCCGATATTTTTCGCTATATTATGGCCTTAGGAACTCCAATCAAGCAACTTTACGGGATGACGGAATCTGGAATTGTCCTTATGCAGAGGAGCGATAATATCAAGCTTGAAAGTGCAGGCACGCCGACACCAGGTACGGAGGTGAGGATAACTGATAAAGGGGAGATATGGCTTAAAACCCCGTGCACTATGCTGGGTTACCATAAGAATCCAGAAGCCACTGCAGATTTGATCGACTCTAATGGACGGGTACATACTGCAGATGCAGGTCTAATTGATGATGAAGGATGCCTTACCGTTATTGACAGGGTTAAGGATCTGGCATGCCTTAGCGATGGGACTAGATTTTCACCCCTCTATATTGAGAATAAGCTAAAGTTCTGTCCATATATAAAGGATGCTGTGATTGTGGGCGATAACAAGCCTTATGTTGCAGGTATTATAAGTATTGACTTTAACTATGTAGGGAAGTGGGCTGAGAACCATAGGTTGGCTTACACCACCTACATTGATCTGTCTCAGAAAAAGGAAGTCTATGATCTTATTCAAGGAGAGCTATTGCGGGTGAACAGGCGATTGCCTCAAAGGCAAGGGGTGAGAAGATTTGCCCTATTGCACAAGGAGCTTGATGCCGATGATGCCGAGTTGACCAGAACCAAGAAACTGAGGAGAGGATTTGTAGCAGAACACTACAAAGACCTGATAGAAGCGATCTACTCTGAGAGCGGCGAATATACGGCTGAAGCTTCGGTTAGATATAGAGATGGAAGAACAGGAACGCTGAGGACTGCGATAAGGATAGCTTCTGCGGACGCGAACATATCATGATGGAGTTCTTATCGGTTCTGATCCCGGGCTTGGCAGTGGGAGCTATATATGGGCTTGTGGCTCTGGGTTTCGTTTTGATTTTCAAATGCTCAGGGGTTCTGAATATAGCCCAGGGGCAACTGGTGTTAGTGGGGTCCTTCATCTGCTACACGCTGTCCATACAGCTAGGCATCCCCTTTTACTTAGCATTAGTTCTCACCTTGGGAATGAGCTACCTATTTGGGGTTTTGATCGAAGTAGTTCTCCTGCGTCCAATGGTAGGCCAACCCGTACTTTCGGTGGTAATGATAACAATCGCCATTTTCTTCATCCTTTCCAGTCTGGTCATGATATTCTATGGTGCCACGTATTATAACTACCCCACTTACCTTCCCACGGAAAAGGTTCAAGTGGCTGGCATAGCCATCGCTACCAAATATCTTTGGTGTTTCATTCTAGCCGCAGTGCTGTTCGTGGGGGTTTTTCTGTTTTTTCGCTTCACTAATCAGGGGATAGCTATGAGAAGTATAGCTGACGATGAGATGGCTGCCGAATCCCTGGGGGTCAATGTCAGACGATTACATGGTGTTGCTTGGGGGCTTTCCTTTGCTGTGTCGGCGGGCGCGGGAGTGCTGTTGGGCACGGTTATGACAGTCTACTATGGACTTGGTTTCATTGGCCTTAAGGCGATACCTGCAGTAATTGTTGGGGGATTGGAATCTTTGGGTGGTGCCATGGTAGGAGGATTGATTATTGGTGGGTTAGAAGCTGTAGCCGGGGTATATCTGGCACCCTTATCACAATTCCTTGGCGGCATTAAGGATGTCTTTCCCTATGTCATCCTGATGCTTGTGCTCTTGGTTAAGCCCTACGGGCTATTTGGTGAGCGGAGGATAGAGAGGATATAAATGCAACTTCCCTGCGGAACCTTTAGCACCACTTACGAATTCGATAAGGCCATTATCAAAACTAGGGCGCACTGGATTGTCCTGGCCCTGGCAATAACCCTCGCTTTTGCTTTCCCCACATTTAGTCATCCCTATCTTATCCATGTGGTCAATTTTGTATTCATATCTATCATTGCTGCACTGGGATTGAATATTCTGTCCGGGTGCGCCGGCCAGATCTCTATAGGACACAGTGCCTTTATGGCAGTGGGAGGCTACACCTCAGCAGTGATAACGTACACATTAGGGGCTTCATTCTGGCTCGCCCTACCCTGTGCCATCGTGGCTGCAGGATTGGTAGGATTGATCTTTGGGCTGCCCTCACTGCGATTGAAGGGATTCTACCTTCTTTTGTCTACCCTGGCCGCCCAGTTCATCATCGTATATATTGTAGCCCATCTAGATATCACCGGCGGGTTAGCAGGCATAGATGTCCCATACGCTCAATTAGGAAACATCGTATTTAACACTGATAAGAGTTTCTATTATATTATCTTAGTTGTCTTAATCCTAGCTACATTTTGTGCTAGAAACTTGGTTCGATCCAAGGTAGGCAGGGCGTTTATCGCTGTGAGGGATAATGACCTGGTCGCTGAGGTGATGGGAGTTTCACTCTTCCGCTACAAGCTACTGGCATTCTTTATCGGTTGTTGCTATGCTGGGGCTGCTGGTTCCTTGTGGGCACATTGGCATGGCTATGTCTGCCCTGAGCAATTTAGTTTGATGATGTCGGTATGGCTTCTGGGCTATATCATCATCGGTGGGATGGGCACCACCGTTGGACCTTTCTTGGGCACCATCCTCGTACTCGGGCTTACCGAAGGGTTAAGTACTCTGGTCACTGGCTTGGGAACTACCTATCCTCACCTCTTAGACATAATTGCTCCTTTGAAGGACCTGATCTTCGGCATCATGCTGGCTCTTTTCCTGATTCTTGAGCCCCGAGGATTGGCGCACAGGTGGTACATGATGAAATCCTGGTATAGCTTGTTTCCTTTCTCCTACTAACGCTGATAGCAAAGGGGGTGGTAGAATTGTGAAATTTTATGTGGAACCCAACGATAATATCAAGGACTAATTAGAAAGGAGGTAAAAAGTATGAGAAGGAAAGGAATAGGCAAAGAATGGCTGGTAAGCATTTTGGCTATGATGTTAGTGGCTTCGGTTGCGCTTGTAGGCTGTGCGCCATCTGAAGTCCCGACACCAGCCCCACCAGAAGCCCCAACACCTGAGTTTAAGGGGGAGATTGTGTGGGGGTTAATTACCGACTTCACCGGACCCCTTGCTCCCTCAGGCAAGGACCTGACGGCTGGTGATAGAGATGCCATTAAGTACATCAATGAGGAGTTGGGTGGGGTAGCTGGAGTTAAGATCGAGCCTGTGGTTATCGATTGCGCCTACGATGTATCCCGCGAGGTAGCCGCCTTCGCCAAGCTGCTTGATGTGCACAAAGCGATGTATGTCGGTCTTATCTCTTCTTCCTCTGTGCCCGCCCTGATAGGCAAGGCTACAGAGAAGCAAATAGTGTTAACCGGTAGTCCTGAGCCTGCTGGACTTTTCGCCCCGAATAGCTACTTCTACACCCCGTTCCCTATGTGGGCAGACATGCAGCTCGGTGGCCTCGACTGGTGGGTAGAGAACGAATGGAAAGGAAGCGGCTCACCAAGGGTTGGTATCGCTAGCATTGATGCACAGCCGGGGTGGAGCCACGCTAAGCGAACCAGGGACCACTGCGAGCGAAAGGGGTACACCTATGTCGGGGAGGCGATGCATCCGGTTGCTGTTGTAGAGCAAAGCGCTGAGGTGGCGACAATGAAAAGGCTCAAACCCGATATCATCTTGGCAGTAAGCCACGATACAGGTCACCTGACCTGGCTTCGAGAATGGGAAGCATCAGGGACGCCTGGCGTAGCCCAGATTCATCACTGGTGCCTCTTGCCTGAGAGCACGCTTAAGTCGGCAGGGACGAGTGCGGAGGGAGTGTTTTCTTATTACCCATTCCGCATGGTCGGCTTCGATCAGGACAATACTGGTCTCCGTTTGCTCAAGGAATACGCAAGGGAGAGAGGCTGGGACCTTCCGACACCTCTGTATATGATGGGCTTTACCAGGACCCTGATGATAGCCGAAGGGATGCGCATGGCGCTGGAAAAGGTTGGTTTTGAAAACCTCGATGGGGCGGCAATAAACGACGCCCTCTCTCAATTGAAGGGTTACAATTGCCTCGGCCTCACCCCCGATATCAATCTTTCTCCTACAGAGCATCGTGGCTACGAGTATACCAGGCTGGTGCGTATCCTCCCTGGGGCAAAGTACGAACCCGTTACTGACTTTATCCCGGTGCCTCCATTGACACCAGAAGAAAAGACTGGTGAGTACTATAAGGGTAAGTGAAGAGCTAGGGCGGCTTCAAGTCTAAAAGGGCTTGGGGCCGCCCTGCTGGGTGTTTAGAGGAGCGAAGGCATGCTGGTTTTGAACAGTATCGAAGTGATGTATGGTGGTGTGCTTTTGATACTAAAAGGGATCTCTATTCAGGTCCCCGAGGGTGGTATAATTGCTTTGCTTGGCAGCAATGGAGCAGGCAAAAGCACCACCTTAAAGGCAATATCTGGGCTCCTCAAGTCTGAGGAGGGCGCAGTAACCGATGGAAGCATCATCTTTGACGGGATAAGGATTGACAACAAGGATGCCTACCAGATAGTTAAGTTGGGGATCGTGCAGGTGATGGAGGGACGGAGAATATTTGAGCATCTGACCACGGAGGAGAACCTGAGGGCCGGAGGGCAAAGCGACGGCGGTAGCATTAACAGAAAGCTGGACATGGTCTACAGCTATTTTCCTCAGCTCAAGAAACTGCGCAATCAGGTAAGCGGCTATCTGTCAGGCGGGGAGCAGCAGATGTTGGTGATTGGTCGAGCTTTGATGAAGCACCCCCGCCTTCTTCTCCTCGATGAGCCATCTTTAGGGCTTGCCCCAAGGCTAGTAGAGGAGATCCTCGGCATAGTAAAGAGAATCAACGAGGACGAGAAAACGGCCATCCTTCTGGTGGAGCAAAATGCCACCCTTGGACTTGAGGCCAGCAGCTATGGTTATGTGATGGAAAACGGGAAGGTGGTGCTCGATGGCCCGGTGGACAAATTGAAAGCGAATGAGGATGTGAAGGAATTCTACCTCGGGCTTACAGAGGTAGGAAAAAAGAAAAGCTATCGAGATGTAAAGCACTATACCAGAAGGAAGAGATGGCTGGCTTGAGTGAGCGTCGTGTTAGGAGTGCAAGATGATGGACTTTGGCTTCAGTGAGCAGCAGGAGATGTTTCGGACGTCGGTTCGCGATGCACTAGAAAGGGAGTACCCTATGGATGTGGTGAGAGAGGTAGAGGAGAAAAAAATCGACTACTCTAGGGAATTCTATGCCAAAATGGCCCAGATGGGCTGGTTAGGATTAATGATTCCAGAGCAATATGGTGGAGAGAGTAGTAACTGGATAGACGCCGCCATATTGTATGAGGAAGCGGGAAAAGCTCTGTTATCGAGCCCTCACTTGGTCACAGTTATCCTTGGCGGGCAAGCTATTCTAAACTTTGGCAGCGAGGAACAAAAAGGAAGGCTTTTACCGGCAATCACCCAGGGTGAGATAGTGGTAACCTGGGCTTTGGCTGAGCCTGGAGTAAACTCAGACCTTTCTTTGATAGCAACCAAAGCCACTAGCTTAGACGATGGTTACACTATTAGCGGCACTAAACTCTTTGTCCCGTTTGCCCACCTAGCAGACTACCTTATCACCGCCTGCCGCGGTCCAGAGGGTGAGATCATACTCCCTTTGGTGGGAGGGACGAATGGGGGCTTGACCTCGGTTCCTTTGGATACTATAGGTGGGAGTAGGCTGGATGAGGTGACATTTGACGAGGTAAGGATAGATAAGGGGAACAAGCTAGGCAAGGCTAGCCAGGCAGACATCGACCAGTTGGTTAGTCAGGCGAAGGTACTTTCCTGTGCCGAAATGGTTGGCATTGCTCAAGCAGCCCTCGACATGGCGATATGGCATGCCGAAGAGCGTGTCCAGTTTGGGCGACCTATCGCTTCTTTCCAAACCATTCAACACAAGATGGCTGATATGTCACTGGCTGTCCAAGGGGCAAGACACTTGGTATATTACACTGTCCGGCTTCTCAGTGAGGGAATTGCCTGCGCCAAGGAGCGAGCGATGACTTGCCTTTATGTCGGTCCCACCTGCAACTCAGTGGTCCGTGGGGCGATGCATATTCATGGCGGGGTAGGGTTGTCACGGGATCATAATATCACCCTGTTCTATAGAAGGGCGAAGGCCATTCAGCTCAATCTCGGTTATTCTGAACTTAATAGCAAGATTATTGCTCAAGAGCTGGGGCTTTAAGTGAATATAGAAATGGAGAAGAGACATGGACCTCAACAAAGAAGGTGAGAAGCTGCGTGGGGAAATTCGCCTTTTTCTGGATGAGCACGGACAGTTAGCCCGCGAGAAGGGAATCGGCGGTGAAGAATATGCCCAGCAGCTTTATACCAAAATCGGTGAAAAGGGATGGCTAGGATTGGGTATCCCCGAGAAATATGGTGGTGCAGGGGGAACATTTGCCGAATTCACCATTTTGCAAGACGAGCTTTTGGCAGCAGCACCCGAGCCGGTAAGTACTGCGGCACTCCTTGTGGGGATAGTAGTCCCTCCCATACTTGCACACGGTGGGGACGAAATCAAGAGGAGGTTTCTACCCGCCATAGCTGGAGGCAAGGTCAAGGTCTGTCTGGGATGTACCGAACCGGAGGCTGGGTCTGATACTTCGAATGTGCAGACTAGGGCGGTACTTGAAGGGGACAAATATATAGTCAATGGCACGAAGCTATATAACGATGCCTACGGCTATGATTATATGCTAACCACGGTGAGGACCGATGTTAAGGCCCCTAAAGAGGATGGAATCAGCATGTTGCTCATCGACCTTAAAACTCCTGGGATCGAAATCATTCCTATCTGGATGTTTTGGACCCCGAATTATAGGCGTAACGAGGTCCACTTCGATGATGTAGAGGTGCCCTCAGCTAATCTAGTGGGGGACGAAAACCGTGGTTGGCATTATCTGGTGACCACACTGAGGGATTACGAGTGGGTACAATCCGGCAACATCGCCCAGCTTCATATTGAGGAAAACTTTCAACTTCTCGTTGATTTCGTTAAGAAGACCAAGCAAGACGGGAGGGTGCTCAGCGAGTTCCCTTCCATCAGACACACGCTAGCTGACCTGGCTACTGACATTGAGGTAGCTAAGCTGTTTTACCAATATGGTGTGTGGCTACTTAGCAAAGGAGTATCCTCGGGTATGGCACCGGCCATGGCAAAGTTATATACCACGGGAATGGCTCAAAGGTTGTATGATGCTATGATAAATATTACCGGGGAATACGGTCAACTGGAGAGAACACCTGCTGCCAAGAAGTGGATACCCATGAGGGGAAGAGCTGCGGTGTATTACAAGTTTGTCTCCTCGTGGTCTATAGCCGGTTGGTCCTCAGAGATGCAGAGGGATGATATAGCATCAAGGGGGCTCGGGCTACCATCCTACCTATAGCCAGGTTATCAACCAGGCATTAGAGAAAGGTATGTATACGGGGGGAGAGAAAGAGATTGAATAGGATGTGTAAAGTCGATAACTTGATACACACGGTTTAAGATTAAAGGAGGTAATTGTTATGGCAGTAGTTTCTGGAGCTCAGGTAATTGCTAAGGTTCTAAAGGAAGAAGCTGTAGAGGGGATGTTTGGAATTTACGGCGATGAGCTAATGCCCATTTTGCATTGCGCCGGAGAGAGGGGTATAAGGATATACCATATGCGCCACGAGCAATCGGGCGCATTTGCTGCTGACGGATACGCCAGAGGTTTGGGGCGGCCCGGGGTATGTTTTGGCGGGGGCTCACCGGGATACACCAACATGGTGTCGCCCATATCCCATGCTCAAAAGGCAATGAGCCCGGTTGTTGCCATAGTCGGGCAGCAGGCGTTGGCTATGGACAAACTGAATCCGGAGCAGGAGGGTTACCCCACCGAAATATTTGGCAGTATCACAAAGTGGTCGCATCTGGTTTCAGATTGGCACATGATCACATTTTGGATACGAAAGGCTTTCAGGGATGCTATGACCTATCCGCCGGGGCCAGTACTTCTATCCTTTCCAGCCAATGTGACACTAGCAAGAGGAGACGAAGATAAACAACTGAAGAATGCGCCATGGCCTGAGGTTGGAAAGACACAGGGTGCCCCCAATCTGGTAGAGAACGCGGTGGAGATGTTGCTAAAGGCAGAGAGGCCCCTAGTTGTGGGGGGAGACGGTATTTTCTGGTCAAATGCCTCAGCTGAACTGAAAGAGTTTGTCGAATTACTGCAGGTGCCAGTGCACACCAGGAGAATGGGAAGAGGTGCTGTGCCTGAGGACCACCGGCTGGCTGTTACTGCAGGACAGAGGCAGCCACTCCTGGACAATGCCGATGTTGTTCTGCTGCTTGGGCTCCATGCCTCCTATTTGGAGGAATGGTTTGAGCCGCCGATATGGAACGACAAAGCCAAGTACATCCAAATACACGAAGCTCCCGAAGCGTTCTTCATCACCCCACCTACGGAGATAGCAATTGCAGGAAATCCAAAACTTGTCCTGAAACAAATGATAGATTGCGCCAAAGATTTGAAAAGGGAGACCTCGAAGTGGGCCTCCTGGTTGCAGTTTATGGACGAGACGAAACAAAGGGTCGACAAAGGTCTCAAAGACCGCCTGGAGCAGTGGCGAGAGAGAAAGCCGATTCATCCTGAGCTTCTAGCCCAAGAAATTCTCGATATTATGGATGACGACGCCACGATTGTTCCGGATTCTCTGTCGCTCTCGGGCATGGTTACAGGGAGGATTAAGGCAAAGTTTGCTGGACAGATACTGGACGCTGGCTTACATCAAAGCGTTGGCCACGGACCGGGGATAGCCTGCGGGGCTCAATTGGCCAGACCTGGAAAGCAAGTCATATTGCTCTTGGGGGATGGCGGGATGGGAGTGGGGGGAATGGACATAGAGACTCTACGAAGATATAACCTTCCCGTTATCATCATCCAATATACTAACAGTGCCTGGGCAGGACGAAGCGTAAGTAGGGAGCTATTCTGGTGGAAGTCGGACCCGTGGAATATGGTGCCAGGCATTAGGTACGACAAGATGTTTGATGCGGTTGGTTGCCATGGTGAGCATGTCGAGGATCCTAAAGAGATTCGACCTGCACTGGAAAGGGCTCTTAATTCAGGAATCACCTCGGTAGTCAACGTTGTCGGTGAGACACACGCTGCGCATCCTCTGACTCGCCGCATGGCAATGCGTAGTATCTGGTCACTGGGTAATGTAGACGAGCTACCGGATGAGGGGAAGGCTGAAATGCAACGTCTTTCACCAAGAGAAGTCGGGAGAATACAGAAGATTTTGCTCGATTACGGTCTTGAAGTTCCCCTTGAAGAACTGATGCAAATAACAGGCCGCTCTATTGAGGAGGCAAAAGGGGAAAAGAAGTAAAAACGTAAGCACGATGATGTTAAACATAGAGAAGCTAACCGGGAGGCAAATATGGGTAAGGAAAAGACCAAAATCAGATTAAGGGGTCATCACTTGTTCTGCTCCAACGTGATGGATGTAGACGGAGACCCTATTTACAGCGCCCGCTTTTGTGCTAATTTCCGTAAGTATCAACAGATGATGGCCGATCCTTCCCAAGCAATAGAGGTGGTATGTACCTGCGGTGATACTTGCCGCTACTGTCCCAGCTGGAACGAGCAGGATGGTAAGTGCCGTCTCTACGATTACCCCCCTAATGCCAACCGTATAGATTTAGAGATGTTAGAAGCTTTGAGTCTTAGTGTTGGCGATGAAATTACTAGCGGGGAACTTAAGCAACGTATAAAAGGGAGGTTCGGTACTACTTTGCCCGCTATGTGTTCTTGGGCCTGCGGTTTTGAGAGCGTACTTCACTGCAGTCAAGGACAGAGGAAACTATAACGCCTCCCAAATACGAAAGACGATGCCGTAACATTATCCTGCTGTAGTATATACGGGGGCAAGTTGAGTGTCAATTATATGCCAACCTCTCCTGAATAACATCTCCGCTAGCGTAGACTCTTCCAGTAGTTGCCATATGTAACCTTGACTTCTGCCACGACACGCTCCACTTTTTCCTCTATCCCCAGAGGCTCTTCAGGAATCCGATAGGGCTCGGAAAACTCTGGATCCTCCAAATCTAAGACGCCAGAAATTAAAGCAAGCCAGTCCCAGGGAAGAACTTGCAGGTCATAGCCACTACTGCAAATAAGCACAAACCGGCCCTCACATACTTCTCTAGCCACCCTAGAAACGGTTTTAATTATGTCAAAGAGTCCTTTCAAGTCGAGGCCAAGGTTGGCTATGTGATCGCCAAAGTGTGAGTCGACGCCACCGCAGGCAATAAGAAGCTCTGGCTGATATTCTCGTGCTAGCGGAGGGAAAAGACAGCGTTCAACGCGGCAAGGAGTGCTTTGCTTGTGGTGTGGGGCGGTAGAGGAACGTTTACTGTATAACCTCGGCCTGCCCCCTCACCCACCCCATCGATGAATCCTGTCCCCGGGTATAAAGTGCGGGGATCTTGATGGTAATCGATGTAGAGCACCCCAGGGTTATGATAGTAAATATCCTGGGTACCATTGCCGCAGTGCGCATCGTAATCCATGACCAGTATTCGCTCTAGGTGGTATTGATGCCTGACGTACTCGATCATGACCGCGATGTCGTTGATGATACAAAACCCACCGCCATAATCTTTGCCGGCGTGATGACCACCGAGGCCAAAAACAGCCGCTCGATCAAACTCCCCGTCCAATATCAACCTAGCCGCGGTGATATTTGCCCCCGAGGATAGCTTGGTTACCTCATACATCCCCGGCCGCACCGGGGTATCCATAATGAGATAGCCTCCGTCATCATTCAAGTATTTGACCTTGGCCAGAGAAGCCCTAGCAGGGAATGCACCCTGTGCGGCTGTACCAATCTTGATGTGATAGACGAACACACCCTGAGCGCATGGGCCAAATATCCTGAGTCAATGTCCGAGGCCACCATAGACGTTTGTACCAATTGCCATAGGGTTCTGGTTAAGTTCTACGAGAAGAAAGTACTGCCTACCTCGGAGCAAAGCAAGACCGTACTGCAGACGTACCTCTCCCAATTTGGGGAATTGCTATCAGTGGAGAGGAGGAACGAGCTAGCCGATTTTGTGACCTCGTAATTAGGCGAACCCAAACCCTGACTTAAGCTCCACCCTGTAGCCAGCTACGACTTGATAGCCAACCCCCACGCCCTCCAGATAGTCTATTTGACACATGCCGCCAATGAGAGTTAACATATGTACTCGTGCCGTTTGAAGTGTGAAACGATCAATCATCCGAATTACTGGAATGGCGAACAAACCCTCTGCTAACACAAGACCGTATGAGATCAGATGGCATGGCCGAGGGGGGCAGGGGGCTATAACAGCCGCCAAGATAGTGGCAGAAGCAGCCTACATTAAAGGCTATCGGGGCGTAACCGCTGCGCCATCATTTGGCGCCGAAAGGAGAGGCGTTCCGGTAAGCGCATTAACTAGAATTTCGACGGACCCGGTCAGGGTCGTATCGCAGGTGGAAAAGCCCAATGTGGTGGTCGTCCTAGACCACACCCTGCTGAAATACCAGGAAGTAACCGCTGGGCTGGGCAGGAAAGGATGGCTGGTGGTGAATTCCTGGCAGCATCCAAAAGAGCTTAACATTAAGGGTGATTTCAACATTGCTACTGCTGACGCCACCAGAGTATGCCGGGAACTGGGGCTGACGGTTGCCGGCCTCACACTGGCGAATACGGCCATATTGGGCGCGTTCGTCCGTGCCACTAAAATGGTAGATATGGCAAGCATTGAAAAGGTGATACGGGAGAGATTCTCTAACGACGCTGTGGATGTTAATCTCACCGCAATCATGAAGACCTACAAGATAACCAAACTGGAGAAAGCAAGATAATAGTGAGTCATGGGAACCAGAAGTTGCCAGCATATATGTGATGAATCATCCCCGGCTATTGGTGAAGCAGGGAAGACAGGCGAGTGGCGCGACTCATTTCCGGTGATAGACCAGAAGAAGTGCATTCCTGCCAGGCAGAACAAGCCTACCTGTTTTCTGTGCTGGCTCTATTGCCCGGACGGTGTCATCAGCAAAACCATGCCCGTCGGTATAGACCTGGAATACTGCA
>JADHXB010000024.1 GCA_016783155.1 Dehalococcoidia bacterium | reverse complement strand
GTACAGGGCAAAGGACAAGGTTCACCTCTGAGCGCTTTACCTACATTCACCGGGTGAAAGCCATCCACGTCTTTTTCTGCGGAAATATAGCTAATCACCTTGTCAGTGCTGATGTGCTTGGGCAAGGGCAGTTGAACCAGAATGCCATGGAACTTGGGGTCTTTGTTTAATTCGTCGACTGTCTGCAGAACCTTTTCCTCTGGCGTATCGGCTGGCAGGCGGATGGTCTCTTCATGCATTCCAATTTCTTCAGCACCTTTAGCTTTGGCAGTAACATAGGATATAGAGGCTGGGTCTTCTCCAACCAGTACTACAGCCAGTGCCGGAGTTATTCCTTTCTCCTTTAATTTGTTTACTCTCTCCTTTAGCTCTCCGCGGATCTGGGCAGCTACCTCAGTGCCACTGATAATCTTCGCTGTCATATGTTTTTCCCTCCCTATTATTGAAGGCTGCTTAATTTACCTCGGCTTGAAATTCAGCTTTAACTCATATCTCCGATAATTCTCACCCCCCTATTTACTCTTGTTTCTTAGTCGCCACAATAACCAAGACGCTAACATATGAGCTTAAACTCAGCTTGTGTCGAAGCTCTTGAATGTCTGATTGAGAGGTTAAAGGCCAAGCTGCAGCCACAATAGTCAGCAGGGTTTGGAGTGTAATTAACTAGAGTCGCCTGCACACAAATCTCCGAGCCTTATCTTGCCAAAGCAAAATTATATCATGCACAATAAGGGAAAGACAAGCGAGAAAATACTGTCTTTGGCTAGGACTTTTGAGCTATTTTACACTCTTCCTGCGTTTTTGCTTCTTAGATTTCCAAAATTGACATGCTTCACTTTCATCAGTAGCAACCGCTTCTACTCTAAATATATTGATAAAGCCGTGTTCTTTAAACTCTTTCTGGTAGGAATCGCTTTTCTGTAATTTATCAAGATATTTGGCTAATTCTAAGTTGTTACACTTTACACCTTCTTCTGAGCTTGATATACCAGGCCCGATGGCAAATCCCTTAGCAAATACACAGGTTTCACACATCTGTTTCATTACACCCCTCCTTAACAGGTAAGCCTTGCCTTATTGCTCGTACTTTCTGTCTGGTAAATCATCATGCCAAAGACCAAGAGAAATATTTACCTTCATTCACAGCTCTTATGCCATCCACGAGCTCCGAACTCGCCGCTTTCTTGGGGATGAAGCCATGTGCCCCTGCCTGCTTCGCAACAAGCATGTTCTCTTCCTCATCATACTGGGTCAGAATCAGGACTTTTGTCAGAGGATAATCGCTGCTTATCCGCCTTGTCGCCTCTAGCCCGCTCATGACAGGCATGACTATATCCATCAATGCCACATTGGGAGAGAGCCGCTGCACCTGCTCAAGTGCATCCTGCCCATTTACAGCCTCCCCCACCACATCCATGTCCTTTTGCACTGTTAGAAGGGCATGTATTCCGTGTCTAACCATAGTGTGATCATCCACTATCAATACCCTTATCTTTCTAGGCCTGGTTGTTTCCTCTAGCAGGTTTTGAATTCGAGGCACTAGCGAAGCTGGCTCTATCGGCTTAGTTAGATAAGCCTCACACTCAAGTTGTATGCCTTCGAACCTTCTCCATCCCTTAATAGGCCGTTCCTCATACCTGGCATCAATTACCATTAGTGGTATGTCTTTATATTTCGGATCTTGTTTTAGCCACTTATGCATAGCGAATGCTTGCCCGGCAGGAGCTAAGGTGCCTAGAACAACCACATCAGGCTCTACACTCATCATCTCCTGAGCCTCCGACCTGCTCAAGGCAGTTGCTACACGATACGATTTAGCCTCAAAGGTAATTCGGAAAGCTTCTATGAAATCAGGTTCATCATCTATGATTAAGATTTTTGCATTGTTTCCCATTTCTACTGTCCCTCCTCTGGCAGATTCAGTTATTTCTATTCGGGCCTCTTTTTGAATCCTCGCAAAGTACTATCTCAACGACCAACAGTGACTAATTCAGATGCCTCTAAGATATCGGGCACAATCCCTTCATTACCCACTGCCATGATGTGGACACCATGGCACAGGCTCTCCTGCTTTATTGTTTTTATCAGGCGAGCAGCAACTTCTATCCCTTTCTGAAGTCCCTTACCTTTCTCAGCAGTAGCAAGTTCGTCAATTATAGCTTGGGGAACAATAATCCCGGGAACGTTGTCATTCATATATCGAGCCATCCTGGCTGACGACATTACTATAATGCCGGCTAGGATTTTCACATTGAACTGCGAAGCATATTGCATGAATCTGCGGAGGCTTCCTAAGTCGAAAATGCCTTGAGTCTGGAAAAATTGCGCCCCAGCGGCAACTTTCTTGTCAAACTTGACCAGTTGTGGTTCAATGAAGTCTGCCTCAGGATGAACTGAGGCACCGATACAGAACTTCGGGGCACCTTTCAGTTCATTTCCTGCCATATCAGTACCCGACTCCATTGCTTTTATCATTTTCAATAATTGGACAGAATCCAAGTCAAAAACAGGCTTTGCTTCTTTGTGGTCACCCACATCAATGGAATCCCCAGTGAGACAAAGTACATTGCGAATGCCTCTAAAGTACGCCAGAAGAAGGTCAGCTTGAATCGCCAGGCGGTTACGGTCACGGCAGGTCACTTGAAGGATAGGTTCACCACCATGCTCCTGCACTGATAAACAGCCACCTAATGATGGGAAACGCATTACAGAACTTTGATGGTCAGTTACATTGATGGCATCGACTTTATCCTTGAGCAAATCTACGTGGTGAATCATTTCTGAAACATCTGCTCCTTTGGGTGGTCCGATTTCCGTCGTCACTAGAAACTTATTGGAATAGAGTTTTTCCTCGAACAATGACTTAGCCATTTTCCTCTCCTGTACTGCTAATCTTGCTTGTTATTCGTTTCGGTCTAGGAATGGCCCGAAAGTTTCTCGGCGGGTAATACCGACGCATTTTCTCCAGCTGCTGCAATCTTTCTAAGCGCTTATAGATAAGTATCCAGGCACAATCCATATCTTTGCTGGCTTCACATTTGCCATTTTTAGTGCCGGCACAAGGACCATTCAGTATCCCTTTTGTGCATCTAGTAATGGGACAGATACCAGCGGTCGCTTCTAATCTGCAATCGCCACAGGCAGCACATCGCTCATCCCAGACACCACTTTCTTTGGCCATGCCCATGAAAGAGGTGTTCACGCCAGGCAATACAGTCATATCTGGGAAACGCTCGGCTAGGGCTTGCACCCCTATACCACATCCCAGCGAGAGAATAGCATCTACTTCACTAACCTTATCAGCAATCAGGTCTATGAACTCAGGGTCACACTGCCGCTTCACAGTATATTCTAAGAAGCTGTGAGTTCCATCTCCACTCTTTGCCTGTGCCAAACGCAATGCGCTATGGAGAAAGGAGACTTCACGCTCGCCCCCTGCATCACAGACTGTCATACAAGTACCACATCCAAGGATTACTACCTTGTCATAAGGGGCAATCATTCGCCTAATTTCTTCCAAATGTTTTTGTTCTGCAACTATCAACTTTTTACCTCCTGCATTATTGTCGAGGTTAAATATAGTCCACCTATTTGCTCAATGAACGTATCTAGCTCTTTACTGATCTCTACATCTGTAGCACCTGAAGTAAAGGCTCGCACGCGCTCAGGCTGAAGACCAATCTGCATGAGCGCCTTCCTAACTTTCCCAACCCGCTGGTTAACCCAATAAGCAGTGTTCTCCCTAGCACATTGTTCTCCACACCCAGCGATGAAAACCCCCTCCGCACCCATCTCAAAGGCACTCAATAAGTGGTCAGCTTCCACTCTGGCCACACATAAGACTGGCACAATCCAAATGCCAGCCACAGATTCTCTCCATAGGCCTGATAAGGTGCCAGTGCCAAAAAGTCCATACTGGCAGCAAAAGCCAACAATAAATGGCTTAAATTTGGACTCCGCTGCAGACTTAAGGATATGGTGTAATTCCTCAGTTATCTGTCTTCGGTCATACGGCTTTCGCAAGATTATTGCCTTGGCCGGACACTCAGCAATACATATCCCACAAGCTAGGCATTGATCAGATGGTATCTGAATTGCGCCACTGGCATCTAAATGCGGAACATTGTATGGGCATATCCTCAGGCAAGTCAGACATGTGGCACACTTATCTTGAGACGTAATTTCAGCCCCCATACCACACCTAAGGCATCTTCTTGATTCATTAACCGCTGTCGTCCAATCATAAACAAGCTCCACTGCCTTGAAGTCTCCTGTTCTTGCTTCAGGAGAGAGGATCGGCGGTTCAAGCCGACCTATTTTCCTTATCATCTCTATTGTTTCTGGCAGCAAGTCACCCACTAAAACTTCCCGTGTCTCTTTCTCAACTCGCGGATATCTGTGCCGCAGGTAGTCATCAATACGAGAAGCTGCTAGCCTGCCAGCTCCTAAAGCTTGCGTCACGGTTGCTGGGCCGGTTACTGCATCCCCACCAGCGAAGACCCCCACCCTGTTGGTTGTAAGAGTAACTGGGTCTACTTGAATAGTGCTCCCCCTGCCTATTCGAACCTTGAAGTCACTCGGCATCTGAGGTGCTTGTCCGATAGCAGTGAGCAAGGCATCAACTTGCCTATTGAATTCGCTGCCCTTGATAGGCACAGGCTGCCGCCTGCCGCTAGCATCTGGTTCGCCGAGCTCCATCTTTATGCAAGTAACGCTTAATCGTGCATTTCGCCTTTTGACTCTAATCGGCGCCACTAGAAAGAGAATGTTTATCCCTTCTTCCAATGCTTGCTCTATTTCAGAGGGATCTGCTGGCATTTCTGCCCGGCTACGACGGTAAAATATACTCACCTTACGCACACCCAACCGAAGGGCAGTACGCGCAGCATCAATTGCCACGTTTCCTCCCCCTACAACAGCAACTCTTTCGCCTAGAGACGGCTTGAGACCGAGGTTCACCTCGCGAAGAAAAGTTGCCCCATCTATCACCCCCGGACTATCTTCTCCTTCAATTCCCATCCTAATACTTTGATGAGCACCAATAGTTATAAAGACAGCCTTATAACCCATGTCAAATAACAAGTCTAGAGAGACCACTCGCGTATTTGTTCTGATTTCGACGCCCATCTGAGCCAGCCTCTGAACTTCCGTATTCAACACCTCACGGGGGAGGCGGTACTGGGGAATACCTACTCTGAGCATACCCCCTACTTCTGAGTGGGCTTCAAAGACAGTTACCGGATACCCTAACTTACGGAGGTAGTAAGCGCAAGCCATCCCTGCTGGGCCGGAACCTACTATAGCTACTTTTTCACTATGCGTAGTATCCGCTTCAGCATAGACCATCCTGTCGCCGCCAAACTCCACCGCAAATCTCTTCAAGGCACGGATCGCGATAGGTTTATCTACTTGGTTACGCCTGCAGGCTTCCTCGCAGGGATGAGTACAGACATAAGCACAGATGGAGGGAAAGGGATTGCCATCCCTGATAACCCGCAACGCTTCCATAATCCTTCCTTGAGCAACCAGGTCAACGTATTCTCTTATCTCCATACGTAATGGGCAGACAGCCTGACATGGTGGCATCAAGCTGTGGTCAAAAGAGGATTTTTTCACTTTGTCAGTTTGGTAACCCCACGCATTATCTGTCGTAGATGAATACATCTGTCCCCCTTAAACAAATAATAGACCAAGGCCTACTTGCATAGTACCTAGTTCCTAACGAGAGGACAATAGGAAATCTCCTGGAATGAGACGGTTCAGCCCCTAGGATTTCTACTGGAATAGCCCTTGGTTATTACTAGGAAAAACCCAGGTCGGGGGAAATTAGAGGAAAGTATAAGAGAGGAATTCTGTTTATATTGTCACGGGGCTATAATCCCCTTACGTATGGCAAACTTAATAAGGTCTGTCTTGTTATGGATATTCAGCTTATTCATTAAGCCGGTCTTGTACCACTCGACTGTCTTGGGACTGACGACAAACATGTCCGCTATTTCCCGAGCAGTGTGCCCTTCGACCACCAGTTTAAGTACCTCTCTTTCTCTATCTGTCAACTGGTGATAAGGGTCTTTTTCCCCTTCCACATTAGTTTTTTGCTGGTACTCCTGCACAAGTGCTGTTGCTGCTGAGGGTGATAAGAAAGACTCCCCCATATACACAGCCTGGATAGCCGAAGCAAGCTCTGAAAACGCAGCCATCTTAGTGACAAAACCGCGGGCTCCTGCCTCGATAACAGGTATTACATAGTCGCTATCGTCATACTGAGTCAGTGCCAACACCTTGATCCCTGGGAATTGCTTGCGTATTCTGCGAGTTGCCTCCAGTCCACCCATGATGGGCATGGCCAGATCCATAAGTACCACATCTGGCATAAGCTGCTCTACCTTTTCCAAAGCTTCTTTGCCGTTTACTGCCTCACCGACTACCTCTACGCCCACGACTAGCTCCAGTAGAGCTCTGATCCCATCTCTCACAAGAGTATGATCATCGACTATTAGGACCTTTATCTTTTTCAACTGCTACATCCGCTGGAAGTGGAATATTCACCGTAACTTTCGTCCCGTGTCCGGGACGAGAATCAATATTACAAATGCCTCCTGCCAATTTCACCCTCTCTTTTATAGTGAACAAGCCTGCTCCTCGACCGCTAGGATCGACACGTGTGAGTTTGCTCACTTCAAAACCTTTACCGTCATCTTCAATTTGTAATACACACTTGGCAGCATTGCAAGCTAAATTGATTGAAGCATTCTTCGCTCCTGAATGCTTAAGGATGTTGCCGATGAGACCTTGGGCGACACGAAACAGCGTTACCTCGATTTCCGGTGAAAGGCGCTGGTCTGTACCTATGAATTCTGCGGATATACTGATACCTTGAGCTTGAAGGGTATCTTTGGCATAACGGTGGATTGCTGTAGGCATTCCAAGCTCGTCTAGCAAAGTAGGACGGAGCTCCTTCATGAGCTTGACTATTTCGTTGCCGGCACGAACTGTGTAGGCATGTGTTGCCCTGAGCCTTTCCATAAGATCAGAATCAGCGATGCCTTTCATTTCAATCATCACTATAATAGCCTGCAAGCTGAGGGTCAAACTGGTAATGGCTTGGCTGGTCTCATCATGCAGCTCCCGGGCAATTCTCTTTCGCTCATCTTCCTGGGCAGTCAGAGCATGCTGAAGAAGAACGCGATATCTTCTTGCTGCATTTGCCAGTCGTTCATATAGTCTTGCTTGCTCAATTGCAGCCCCGATTTGGCAACCCATTGAGTTTAGAAGGTACAGATCGTCCTCGGTAAATCTGCCTGGCAGATGGCTCGCCATATTCATCACTCCTACGACCTTATCTTTTGCTTTCAAAGGAACGCTGGCAAACCCCTTAAGCCCTTCCGTACTAATTAGGTCTGGATGGGCTACACGTGGGTCTTTGGAGATATCCTCCAGTAGAACAGGCTCACCCGCCTTGGCCACTCTACCTGCCACCCCTTGCCCAACATCAATCTTCATATCCCCAGCGTATTTAGCGGATAGACCACGATAAACCCTGTAATATAACTTTTGAGTTTGCTCATCAAGAAGCAAGATTCCCCCTATTTCACCATTCACAGCCTCCAGAGCAATGTCCAGGCACACATTTAGAATGCCTTCTAATTTCCTTATTCCACTCGTGGCAGTCGATATGCGGCTTAAGGCGTGAAGATGGTGATGACGCCTCAAAATCTGATGCTCCATCTCCCTTTCTGCCGTGACGTCTCTTCTCAGTTCAGCGATTGCATTAATATTGCCACGGCTATCTCTTAGCGGATGCATGATGATTCTAACGTGCTCATTCGAGGCAATGTCCGAATTGAGAGGATATCTTGGATGAACGATTACAGTTGTCTTACCGCTTTGCAATACCTTGTTTAGCGGACATAACCACAATGGCGAGCTGCAGGGGCTCCTTCTAGCCTCAAAGACCTCGTAGCATAATCTGCCAACCGGAATTCCAACTTGTCCCCCCAGCTTCTGCACCATAGCCAAGTTAGCGAACTTTACACGGTACTCCCTATCTATAATGAAAAGTTCGTCCTCTAAACCATTCACCAAGTCTTGCAAGCCTAAGTCCACAGGCCCATTGGCAGTGGTTTGTTGGGACTTTGTTCTCCGCCCACCCATCTCTACATATCTCCGTACTCATAAAATAGAGCAACAACCAAGCTTTGTCAAGCGAGTGCATCAAAAACGTAACCGGCACATTTGGGTCATTCGACTTTGCCAAACCTGCGATGCCATATCTACAAACCTTGAACCAAATTATGAATCCGCCTTCGTGCAATGCAAGAATATCAGGACAATGACTATTGACTTCGGACCGATTTCAAGCTATTCTGTTAACAAACTGAATAACTGTGGTAGGGCGCCCAAGGGCTTAATTGGCATGCAAGCCGGTGGAATTCCGGCACAGTCCCGCCTGCTGTAACAGTCAGAACATCTGCCCTACTAGGTATGGCTGCCTCCGCGGAGTAAGGGGGTGGGATTTATTATTTTGAATTAATCCCCCTGCCCCGTAAGCAGGGGGATTTTGTTTTGATATTGATTTGGAGGTGACAACAATGAGTCAACATATCCGAAAATACTTTTTTATTATGGCAACATTATCAATTCTTCTTTGCCTCGGTTGTGCTCCAAAATCTCCTCTAGGCAATATAGTTGACGGTCTCGGCAGAAGCGTAACAATTGACAAAATACCCCAAAGAATCGTCTCTTTGGCACCGAGCAATACCGAAATCCTGTTCGCTCTTGGACTAGGTGACAAAGTAATTGGAGTCACCGAGTACTGTAACTATCCTCAGGAGGCTATGACTAAACCCAAAGTTGGTGGTTTCAGTAATGTCGATATAGAAAAGGTAGTCTCAATTGAGCCGGATTTGGTGCTGGCAACGCATATTCATGGAAAAACCGTTATCCCTGCCCTAGAAAAACTTGGTCTAACAGTTGTCGCCCTAACGCCAGGTTCTCTAAATGAAGTTTTGGACAGCATAACACTGGTTGGCAAACTCACCGGACAAAGTAGAGAGGCTTCAAAGCTAGTTAATGACTTGAGGACAAAAATTGAAGCTGTAGCTGATGAAACTCAAAACTTATCTCCAGACCAAAAGCCAAGAGTCTTTTATATCACCTGGCATGACCCCCTGATGACTGCCGGCACGGAAACCTTGGCAGACGACGTAATCAGCAGCGCCGGTGGACAAAACATAGCCTATGATATCTCCGGTGACAAGGCTATCAACCTGGAGACAGTCATCCACAGGGACCCACAGGTAATTGTCGCCTCAGTAGGTATGGGATCTGGAGAAGACCTGCCCTGGCAATATGTGCAGACTGAACCCAGGTTGGAAAACACCCAGGCGCTATTTAACGACAGGGTATATAAAATCGATGGTGACGTGATACACCGTCCTGGACCTCGAATAGTCGATGCCCTGGACCAGATGGCACGATTCATTCATCCAGAACTCTTCAAATGAACTGAAAGAGAACCAGCCTGCACATAAGAAGTAAGGACCGGCCAAGAATGGCATTAGAACTACTAAAAAATGCAACCTTGCCTAAAACCGCAACCATTTACCCTATACGGTGGCGTAGTCGGATTTATGCCATAGTTGGTCTGGCTCTGCTTTTGGGAATAACAGTTATAGTGACCTTAGCTGTAGGCAGCACGCACATCCCATTTGACACAGTGTGGCATGTCCTGTTAGCCAAATTACCTTTTACCCATGCAGAACCTACATGGGCAAGCACCATAGAGACCATCATTCTTGACATTCGCCTGCCCCGGCTTCTCCTAGCCGGCTTGGTAGGTGCCGCCTTAGCTATAGCCGGGGCCACATACCAGGGGCTTTTCCGCAATCCCTTGGCTGACCCTTACCTCATTGGCGTTGCCCAGGGAGCAGCTCTGGGAGCTGTTATCGGTTTCATACTGCCGATATCGTGGCAAGTCGGCAGTATCCCATTGCTGGCATTCACCGGAGCCATTTTAGCTGTAGCCATAGTCTACTCCATAGCTAGAGTTGGGAAAACTATACCTACGACAACACTTATCCTGGCTGGCGTAGCCCTGGGCGCTTTCTTGGCAGCAATCACTTCATACTTGATGATTGCTTCAGGCGACAAATTGCACGGCATAATCTCCTGGCTTCTGGGCACCTTTTCTCTAACCAACTGGTGGCAGGTAACAATGGTGGCACCTTACATCTTCGTCGGCACAATAATCATCTGGCTCCATGCCCGCCCCTTAAATGTAATGCAGCTTGACGAAGAGCAAGCAAAACAGCTAGGCATCAACGTGGAACAGGTCAAGCTGATTCTGCTTGGAGTTGCGACCATGATAACCGCTGCTGCAGTCTGCTTCTGCGGCATCATCGGCTTTGTCGGCATCATTATTCCCCACACGGTACGGCTTATCTGGGGCCCCGACCATCGCTTTCTTTTACCGCTGGCTACCTTCGCCGGTGCCATCTTCTTGATCTTAGCCGATACTGCTGCCCGAACCATGCTGGCACCCACCGAGATACCAGTAGGCGTGATCACCGCCTTCTTAGGTGCTCCTTTCTTTCTCTATCTCTTAAGGCAAAGAAAAAGGGTGATATTCTAGATGTTCAATTTGCGATTAGATAACATCAGCTTAGGCTACGGCAAACGAACGATGCTTCATAACATCAGTCTCGAAGCTAAACCGGGAGAAATGCTGGGCATTATCGGCCCCAACGGCTCCGGCAAATCAACGTTGATCAAAGGTATAACCCGACTGCTCCAGCCCACCTCAGGGCGAATTTTCCTTGACGGTAAGGACATAGCTAGTATTAAACGGCAGGAATTAGCCCAGCTAGTAGCTGTTGTTCCTCAAAATCCAGCCTTACCCGAACTATTCACTGCTCTTGAGGTGGTGCTCATGGGACGTACGCCACATCTGGGACTACTCCGTTATGAGGGGAAAAGGGATTTAGCTACAGTTCAAAAAGCCATGGAAGCCACCCAGACACTCGCCTTTGCCGAACGTAGAGTTGGCGAGTTGTCCGGAGGCGAAAGACAGCGCCTGACCATCGCCCGTGCCTTAGCCCAGGAACCAAAAATAATGCTTATGGATGAACCTACCGCCAATCTAGACATCAATTACCAGATAGAAACTCTGAATTTAGCTCGTCAGCTATGCAGGGAGCAAGAGTTAATTGTGGTAGTGACACTTCATGACTTAAACCTGGCATCCCAATATTGCAATCGACTTGTAATGCTCAGCGATGGAAGAGTTTACTGTCAGGGGATTCCTAAGGCAGTCCTCAACACCCAGACTATCAAGGAGGTCTATGGGGCTAAGGTCTATGTCTATCCACATCCGATTAATGGCTTGCCCGCTACCCTTATCGTGGCTGACAAGGATAGATAAGTTTTAAGAAATCATGGAAATCATTGTTATTCTACTCCTAGCTCTTGCGCTTGACCTTACCTTTGGTGAGATGCCCAATGCCTGGCATCCCGTAGCCTGGCTGGGGAAGCTCATCTCACTGGAAACAAGACCGGCTCCGAAAACGGGCAAGATCAGACAGCTTGCCTACGGTGTCAGCATGGTTTTAATAACGCTTGGACTGATTGTCACAGCCGTTTACTTCTTGCTTGCCTACCTGAGAGAGGTTAATCCCGTAGTTTACATCATCGTTGCCGGGCTCTTGGTGAAATTCACCTTCTCCTTACGTGGACTCAGGCAAGCCGTCGATGCAGTTAGAGGACTTATAGCCAAAGATAAACTGGTCCAAGCACGCGTGAGCTTGAAGTCTCTGGTCAGTCGTGACACCAATGAGCTCAACAAGGGCCAGTTGATATCGGCTGCAGTAGAGTCAGCCGCCGAAAATATATGTGACAGCTTTGTAGCTCCTCTGTTTTACTTCTTATTATTCGGTGTGCCCGGTGCCATAGCTTACCGGGTAATAAATACCTTTGATGCCATGATGGGCTATCACGGGCACTGGGAATACCTGGGTAAATTCGCTGCCCGACTGGATGATATTGCCAATTTCATCCCGGCAAGGATTACCGCCTTAATAATAGTTTTATCTTCCCCGATATGCCGAAAAAACATGTCGCAAGCCTGGCACATTATGATTCGCGACCATAAGAAAACAGAAAGCCCTAATGCCGGCTGGACAATGGGCGCCATCGCCGGCGCTCTAGGAGTACAACTGGAAAAAGCGGAGCATTACAAGCTGGGTGACAACCATTTCCCCCTGTCGCTTGATACTATCGACGCTTCTCGACAAATTATTCTTGTAGCAGCCATTATCTGGTGCTCAATATCTATCCTAGCTGAGGTGATATATCTTGTTGCAACCTAGACAAGCTACAAACAAAGTTACCCCCTGCGTTCACGGTGGCATAGATTACGCGGAGTTAAAGAAACCCGGTGTTTCCCTAGAGACTATCCTTGACTTCAGCGTTAGCTGTAATCCATTCGGGCCACCTCCAGGCATAAGAGAAGCCTTAGCCGACATATCAATAGAACGCTACCCCGACTCTGAAGCCAGTGAACTACAGCAAGCGCTAGCTGTAAAGCTAAACATAGCTCCAGGCAAGCTCATCATAGGCAGCGGTTCCACCGAGCTAATCAGGCTTATAGCTACCGCCTATTTTGAACCGAATGACCTTGTCCTTATTCCTCAACCTACCTATGGTGAATACGAAGTTGCCTGTCACCTTGCCAATACCCAAATACTGAAGCAGCCGTTCCTCAAAGAGCCGGATTTCCAGCTAAATACGGATGAAATGACGAACTTGCTCCAAAAACACCGACCTAAAGCCGTTTTTTTGTGTAATCCCAACAACCCTACCGGGCAATACATGTCAAGGGAACAGGTTGAGCACATTATGTCAAGCTATCAGGACAGCCTCGTCGTACTGGATGAAGCCTATATCGCCTTCACTAAAAATGCCTGGTCGTCTCAAGACATGGTAGATCTTGGCAACCTGGTTATCCTACGATCAATGACCAAGGACTATGCCCTGGCCGGACTGCGCCTCGGCTATGCCATAACTGCCGAGCCAATCATTTCTGTCCTAAAACGTGTCCGTCCACCCTGGAATGTCAACACCCCTGCCCAGAAAGCTGGCATCCTTGCCCTGAACGCCGATGGCTACCTCAAAGAGTGCAGTAGCAAAATCCGAGAAGCCAGGGATTTTCTGATAAAAGAACTAGAGCGGCTTGGGCTACCGCCACTACCCTCGCAAACCAATTTTTTCCTGGTCAAGGTCGGTGATGCCACAGCCTTCAGGCAAGCCCTGTTAAAGAAAGGTATATTAGTCCGTGATTGTACCTCTTTCGGCCTGCCCCAATACATACGCCTAGCACCACGCACCTTGCCCGAATGCCAGAAACTAATCGAGTCTATAAAAGAGGTTGGAGTCCCGAGCCATGCCAGCTAAAACTTTGATGATACAGGGTACTTCATCATCTGCAGGCAAGAGCATAATTGTAGCTGGCTTATGCCGTATTTTCCGTCAAGAAGGCTTCAAGGTCGCCCCGTTCAAAGCGCAGAATATGGCTTTAAATTCCTTCGTCACTAAAGAAGGCGGCGAAATCGGACGGGCTCAAGCAGTACAGGCTGAGGCAGCCGGCATTGAACCTTCGGTCCACATGAACCCGGTCCTGCTTAAACCCGAAGCCGAGGCCAGTTCACAGGTAATCGTCCTGGGCAAGGTGTTCAAAAGCCTGGAGGCTAGCCAATACTACAAACATACCCCCAATCTGCTAAAGGTAATCGAAGACTCTCTAAACCGACTGCGCTCTACATATGAAATCGTAGTCATCGAAGGGGCAGGCAGTCCGGCAGAGATAAACCTCAAAAAGAGGGAGATAGTCAATATGCGAGTGGCTAAAATGGCTAATGCCCCTGTCCTGCTGGTCGGCGATATCGACCGCGGCGGTGTCTTCGCTTCACTCATCGGCACTTTAGAACTGCTGACCAAACGGGAGCGTGACCTCATTAAAGGGTTCATAATAAATAAATTTCGCGGTGACCTCAAGCTGCTGAAGCCAGGGCTTGACCTCTTAGAGAAACGCACCGGCAAGCCAGTTCTGGGAGTAATCCCCTATTTCCGAGGCATCGCCATTGCCCAGGAGGACTCGGTCTATCTTGATGAAAGGCAAGCAAGTCCGACCAGTGGAAATGTTGATGTCGCCGTGATACGCTTACCCCACATTTCTAACTACGATGATTTCGACCCCTTGGAAGAGCAAGATTGTACTGTCCGCTATGTTCCCAGAGTCTACGAACTAGGGAATCCAGACTTGATTATCCTGCCCGGCACTAAAAGCACCATCGCCGACTTAATCTATTTGCAAAAACAAGGGCTGGCACAAGCCATTATCCACCAGGCACGGTCAGGTATCCCGGTGATAGGTATCTGCGGCGGCTACCAGATGCTGGGCAAGAGCATCCGTGACCCTGATAAAGTCGAGTCCAAGCACGACAGCATCGCAGGACTGGGTTTGCTCAATAACACAACCATTTTTAATCACGGCAAAACGACCACCCAGATAAAAGCTCAGGTGCTCGCCAATGAAGGCTTATTCAAAGGCCTCAAAGGTCTGAAAGGCATAGAAGTCACTGGCTATGAAATCCACATGGGGCAAACCAGCAGCCATAACTGCCAGCCGGTATTCCAGATTCTAGAAACACCCCAGGGAAGAGCCGATTATTTCGATGGTGCTGTCAGCAGTAACGGACTCATATTCGGCAGCTACATTCATGGCTTATTTCACAATGCCGATTTTACACACCATCTCCTGAACAGGCTGCGACAGCTCCGGGGCTTACCAATAACCGCAGCCCCATCAACAAACAAACAGGAAATATATGATAAACTAGCTAGTATAATCAGGCAGAACCTCGATATGTCCCAGGTCTATAAGATAACGTTTGGTAGAAAATAAGATGCTTAATTATAACCTTGACCATGCGCTTCTTGTCATTCTGAGGGAGCAGAGCGACCGAAGAATCTCAATCGCTAAATCCGGTAAGGGAGGAGTGACTAGATTCTTCGCTTCGCTCAGAATGACAGGCAGGATAAATGATAGGTAGGATAATTAAACAACTAAAAACGCAACGGGAGGAATTATGGTTGAAAAAGATTCCAAGGGTCTCGTTCATGTCTATACAGGTGACGGCAAAGGCAAAACTACAGCCGCTTTAGGTCTGGCAATGAGAGCCGTAGGACAAGGCATGAAGGTAGCCTTCATCCAGTTCTTAAAGGGGCTACCCGCCGGCGAGCATTTTTTTGCTAAGCAGTATAACCCTTTTGAAATAGTCCAGATAAGCGTCGGTGATAGTTTTAAGAAATCTAAAGAACAACTAAGCCAGGAGGCCCAGCAGACACTAACCTATGCAGAACAGGAGATAGTCAGCGGCAAATATGACCTGGTCATCCTGGATGAAATTTTCATTGCTATCAACCAGGGATTGATAACCGTTAAGCCGGTGTTAGACTTGCTGGATGCAAAACCCGGCTCGGTTGAACTGGTCTTGACCGGGCGGAAGGCACCCCCGGAGATAGTTCAAAGAGCTGACTTGGTTACCGAGATGCTATTGATTAAGCATCCCTTTACCGAGGGAACAAGTGCCAGGCGCGGCATCGAATACTAACAAGCAAGGAGTTTAAACCATGCCCACTTCCTTAGACACAATACTTAAAGAAATCAAGCCGCTGGATAGCTCGGCAATGGCAGCCGCCCAGAGCCGCCAGAACAGCCTGACCAAGCCGCACGGCAGCTTGGGCAGGCTGGAGGATCTGTCAATTCAGATCGCTGGAATTAAAGGTCAACTTAAACCCAAGCTGGAGCACAAAACCATAATAACCATGGTCGCCGACCATGGTGTCACTGCTGAAACGGTCAGCCTCTACCCCCAGGAAGTAACCCGCCAGATGGTACTCAACTTTCTCAAGGGCGGTGCCGCTATAAATGTCCTGGCCGAGCAGATTGGCGCCCGGGTTATAGTAGTAGATATGGGAGTAAAAGGCGGCTTCCAGCCACTGCCCGGATTGTTATGTAAAATGATTGATTTCGGCACCCAGAACATGACACAGGGACCGGCAATGACCCGTCAGCAAGCCATAGATACCATAGAGGCTGGCATCCAGGTGGTTGAAGCCGAGCTAGCCAAGAGACTCGATATAATCGGCACCGGCGATATGGGCATCGGCAATACCACCGCCAGCAGTGCCATCTTAGCTGCTCTCAGCGGCAGACCACCCAAGAAAGTCACCGGCCGCGGTACCGGCATTGCCGATAGACAGCTTGCGCACAAAATCAAAGTTATTGAGAAAGCCTTATCGGTGAACAAGCCGAATCCTAAAGACCCGATAGATGTCTTAGCCAAGGTCGGCGGCTTCGAGATTGGCGGCCTGGCCGGAGTTATATTGGCCGGTGCTGCCTACAGAATCCCGGTGGTCATTGACGGCTTCATCTCCGGGGCTGCGGCGCTTATTGCCACCGGACTGTCGCCACAGGCTAAAGATTACCTCATCACCGCCCATCTTTCGGCAGAGGCAGGACATGAGCTACTGCTCCAGTTCCTCGGGCTGAAACCGCTGCTTAATTTGAATATGCGGCTGGGTGAAGGCACCGGCGCTGTTTTAGGCATCTTCCTCGCCGAAGCCGCCACCAGGACTTTGAACCAGATGGCTACCTTCGCTGAAGCCAGTGTTTCCGAAGCCAAACCAATGCCAGGTGAGTGAGAAAGATACTTGTCTGTCACCCTGAACAGAGTGAAGGGTCTGAGCCTCTAGATTCTTCGCTTCGCTCAGAATGACAAATAGGATTATCGAAGTAAGGTACAAAAAATAAAAATGGGTTTTTGGGCAGCACTTCAATTCTTAACCATATTTCCAACGCCTATCCGCCATAAGGTCACAGCTAAGACCTCCGGCCGATCCCTGACTTATTTCCCGCTGGTCGGCTTAATACTCGGAGGCATACTGCTCGGTCTTCACTACGGCTTGATTCTGGTCCTGCCGTCTTCCGTAGTAAACGCACTGCTTATTATAGCTCTGGTTTTTCTGACCGGCGCCCATCACCTCGACGGCTTCATCGACACTTGCGATGGCGTTATCGCCGGCGAATCGAAAAAGGAAAGGCTGACCATAATGTCGGACAGCAAGGTCGGTGCCTTCGGCATCGTCGGCGCCATCCTACTGCTGCTGCTCAAATATGCCTCCCTGTCCGCAGCACCGATACTGCCAGCCTTGCTGCTTATGCCCACGTTGAGCCGCTGGGCAATGGTCTCCATTATCTTCACCTTTCCCTACGCCAAACGCTACGGCATGGGACTTGCCTTCAAACAGGGAGCCAACTGGCAGAGGCTGACCATTACCACTATCATATCCTTGATTATAGCCGTAGCCCTGCTGAAATTATGGGGGCTGGTGCTGATGGCTGCCCTGTGGCTCATCGCCTTCGGTATCGCCAGCTACTTCCGCTCCCGACTGGGCGGGCTTACCGGCGACAATTACGGAGCCATCAACGAGCTGGCCGAGGTTCTGGTGCTTCTGCTCATCATCGTGATTGGGAGATTACCATGACCGAATATGCAGCTTCATGGAGCGGCGGCAAGGACAGTTGCTTCGCCTGCTGGAAGGCGGTCTCTCAGGGCTTGACGGTCAGCCACCTGCTCAACTTCATAAATACAGATTCAACCAGGGCTATGTCTCACGGCTTAGACCGCAAGCTCATTGCTTTACAAGCCCAGGCTATGGGATTGCCCATACTTCAGCAAGAAGTCACCTGGGAAACCTATGAAGTTGGATTCAAAGCTGCACTGCGCGAGCTTAAGCTCAAAGGCATTACTGGCCTGGTTACCGGCGATATTCACCTCCAGGAACACAAGGACTGGATAGACAGGGTCTGTGGTGAATCAGGCATTAAGGCGGTATTGCCCTTGTGGGGGATGGACAGCACCCGGCTCCTGGCTGACTTTATCAAGGCCGGCTTTAAAGCTATCGTGGTCAGCATCAAAGCCGAGTTCTTCGGCAAAGAGTGGCTGGGCAGACAGGTGGACAGCAAGCTGATATCTGAACTCAACCAGCTTGCCGCCGGGCTGAATATCGACGTCTGCGGTGAAGGTGGAGAATTCCACACCTTTGTTTATGACGGGCCGACGTTCAAGAAGCCCATAAAAATAGGCAAGTCAGTCCCCATAGCCAGAGACAACCACTATACTTTAGATATACTGGAGTACAGCCTTGGCTAAGCAAATCACCCTCATACTCGGCGGCGCCCGCAGCGGCAAAAGCCATTACGCCCAGCAGCTGGCTGCGAAGCTCAGCGACAAGGTACTCTTTGTCGCCACCGGCGAGGCGCTTGATGAAGAGATGCAGGCTCGGATTGCCGAGCACAAAAAAAGCCGTCCCAAAAACTGGCAGACACTGGAGATACCAACCGGCATCGGCAGAAGAATAGAAAGGCAAATCGGCGATGCCGAGGTGGTGCTCATAGACTGCCTCACCCTTCTCATCTCCAACCTGCTCCGTGATGAGCCTGACTACCCGGAAGCGGAGAAAAGAGTCACGTCTGAGATAAACGAGCTTATCGCCGCCATGGACAAGCTCGATGCCAGCTTCGTCATTGTCTCCAACGAGGTCGGCATGGGCCTGGTACCAGAGACTAAGCTCGGGCGCATCTACCGCGACCTGCTGGGCAAAGCCAACCAGCTACTCGCCAGCCATGCCACCGAAGTCTATCTCATGGTAGCCTGCCTGCCGGTCAGAGTAAAAGGGCAGCTTTAGGATATTACCACAGCCAAAAGTAACAACATACTATATTGCCTTAGTCAATGGCTCCGATGATCTAAATCTTATCACGGTACTGGCGGGCAGACCCCATTCCTCTTTCTTCCCGGCTCCCAATTTAGCTTTCAGATACGGAGTCACTCCTCAATGGAAGGCT
>JADHXB010000023.1 GCA_016783155.1 Dehalococcoidia bacterium | reverse complement strand
GGACAAAGATTTGGCTGACAAGCTGGCTTATCTTGACCCATATAACTATACGCTGGAGGGACTAAGGTCAACTATAATTCAGCTCATTGAGAAGCGCATTAAATAAGGTGGATTCGTTGCAGGATAAGATTTATTTACAATCTAGGAGTCGGTTACAGGACTATGAGCCGATAGTTGGCAGAAGCTCCCTCGAAGAGTTAAGGGTGCTGGCTGAGAAATTGTCTGGCAAAATCATTCAGACCATAAACTCTACGTTTGTTGGTGGTGGGGTGGTGGAGATACTGGAGCATATGGTGCCTCTGCTTAATCAGCTAGGTGTTGATGCTAGATGGGATGTTATCAGTGGTAACGAAGAATTCTTTGAGGTTACCAAGAAATTCCACAATGCCCTTCATGGTAAGCGTGAGAGAATTTCGCCTGAGGATTTCGCTTTGTTCTCGGAGGTAACCGAGCGAAATTTGGAGGAAATAAAATTTTATGGAGACTATTTCTTCATTCATGACCCACAGCCAGTAGCCTTGATAGCCAAGAAGAGGGAGATAGGTAAGAGGTGGGTATGGCGGTGCCATATCGATGTCTCCAAACCTGATAAGAAAGTATGGAGATTTTTACATGACTTCATTGTTGACTATGACGCCGTTGTCTTCTCATCACCTAATTTTGCTCAACAATTGCCTATTCGTCAGTTCTTAATTACGCCGTCTATAGACCCACTGAGCGATAAGAATAAGGAGCTTGATTCGGGGACTATTGATTCTGTGTTAAAAAAATATGGTTTGACTTCGGACAAACCTATGATTGTTCAAATTTCCCGTTTTGACCGTCTTAAGGACCCGCTGGGGGTAATAGAAGCTTTTGAGATGGTGAGCAAAAATATAGACTGTCAGTTGGTTCTGGCTGGGGGTACAGCCGATGATGACCCTGAATCTGAAGAGGTGCTCGAGGAAGTAAGGCGACGGGCGGAAGGAAATCACGATATTCATGTTTTGCTGGTGCCACCTGAGAGTGATATAGATATCAATGCCTTGCAGCGGGCAGCCACAATTGTCATTCAGAAGTCGTTGAAAGAAGGTTTTGGTCTAACCATAAGTGAAGCCTTGTGGAAGGCTAAGCCGGTGGTGGCTTCGGCGGTCGGAGGTATACCTTTACAGATTAAGAACAAGCTTACCGGGCTGCTGTGTTACACGGTTGAGGGTGCTGCCTATGCCCTCAAACAGCTATTGAGCAACCCGGAATATGCCAACTGGCTGGGGCAAAATGGTAGGGAGCACGTAAAGCAGAATTTCTTGATAACCAGCCATCTTAAGGACTATTTGCTTGTATTTTTGTCTTTAGACCAGCATTCTGATGTGGTCTATCTATAATTATCTACCACCTGTTTCTGTAACGGAAGGCAATTAAAAGTTAAGTGGTACTAGTATGACAGTAGCAGGAGTATTCGGGTTCATTGGGATCCTTCTCCTCATTGGTTTCTTGGCAGATTTTCTTTTCAGGAAAACAAGTTTTCCTGACATACTAATACTGCTAGCCTTGGGCTACTTAATAGGACCTGTCCTAAACATTGTTGATCCATCTCAAATAGCCCCAGCTTCGGAAATAATTGCCAGCCTGGCTTTAGTCGTAATCTTATTCAGTGCGGGACTGGAGTTTGAATTTGTAAAGGTTTTTTCATGTGCACCCAGGGCAATTGTGCTGGTCTTGTTGGGCGTCGGAGTCAGCATAGCGTCAATAGCAGCCTTTACCTATTACCTGTTGGACTGGGGCTTGCTGGATAGCTTATTGCTCGGGACTGTTGTAGGTGGTACCAGCTCTGCCATAGTAGTGCCCTTGATAAGTCGAGCCAGAGTCCCAGATCAAGTCTCATCTTTGCTGAGTCTGGAATCTGCTCTGAATAGCCCTATAGTAATAGTCTTTGCCCTAGTCATCCTAGGAGCCATGTCTAGCGGGGAAGCTGGGCTCGAACTTTCAATAATTGGTCAGGATATTGGTATACGGTTTGGTCTAGGGATTGGAATCGGAGCTGCTGTCGGATTTTTCTGGCTCTGGATGCTTACGGTGCTGGAGAAAGATCCTTATAGCGACATCGCGACTTTGGCTATTGTTTTCCTTTTCTACTTCGTTGTAGAGGCTTTAAATGGCAGCGGCGTGATCTTTGCCTTAGTCTTCGGTCTCATACTAGGAAACGGCGTAAGCGTAGCTAGATTATTTAGAATTAAGCGAACAGTTGAGGCCACTGAAATAATGAAGAGATTCCATTCTCAAATATCCTTCCTTATAAAGACCTTCTTCTTTATCTATCTAGGACTGATGATAACTTTTAAGGAGCCTGGTCTTGTTGTGCTCGGTGTCGTTCTGTCTCTTATACTCCTCTTTGGAAGGTACATTGTAGTCCTTCTCACTTCTGCGGGTAGTCGTACCCTGTTTTCCAACAGTGGTATATTGACCACAATGTTTGCCAGGGGTGAGTCTGCCGCTGTGCTGACTCAAATTGTGATCGCTGCTGGGATTCTAAATGCCTCTGTTTATCCCGACATTATAATGTCAATCATTGTGACCAGTGTTGTCATCTCAGCTATAGGCATTCCTATTTTCGCCAGAAAATCGCGTCAGCAAAGCGCGGATGTATTACAAGAGTAACTTGCCAGAGTGTTTGAACCACAGATTATGGTAAAATGCTCCTGCTAGGGTTGGGTAATGTTAATGATCACGAAAATAGTCTTACATGGCTTGCGAGAGAGCCGCAAGAATAAAGCCTTTTACAGATAGACTGAGGCAGGTTTTTGAATTTTGTGATATAGGGGTGCTAGTGACATGAGCTTATTGTCAATGAATGAACTAAGAATACTCATGGAGAAACCTGAAGGACTTTGCGTATCCATCTTCATGCCCACACATCGTGCAGGAGAGCAAACACGACAAGACCCGATCAGGTTGAAGAACTTAATCCGGGAAGCTCAAAGGCAATTGATTAGTGCAGGTCTTACTTCCAAAGAAACAAAAGAATTACTCAAGCCCGTAAAAGAGCTTTTGAGAGAAGCTTTCTTCTGGCAACATCAGAACGACGGCTTGGCAATATTTTCTTCAGCAGGGCTATTTCGCTACTACAGGCTTCCTTTATCTTTTGACGAGCTTGTGGTAGTCACCCGTCGTTTCCACATCAAACCTCTTCTTCCACTGCTTACAAGCGATGGGCGTTTCTATATATTAGCCCTAAGCCAAAATAAAGTGAGATTGGTCGAGGGTACACGTTACACTGCCAGTGAGGTTGCCTTGGAAGATGTGCCTGAAAGTCTTGCGGACACTCTTCGCTATGATTCTGAAAGGAACATCCAATTACATACTGCCGCACCTGTGGGGAAAGGTGGGCAGTCAGCGATTTTTCACGGCCATGGTGATGGCATCGATGATGCCAAGACGAACATCCTAAAATACTTTCGCCAGATTGATGCAGGCTTGGGTGAACTGCTGCAGGGTGAACGTGCCCCTCTCATATTGGCAGGAGTCGATTATCTGCTGCCGGTTTATGCGAAAGCAAATACGTACTCGTATCTGCTGGACGATGGTGTTACAGGAAACCCGGAGGAGTTGAGCACTGAAGAATTGCGCAATCGTGCCTGGGCTATTGCCGAGCCATGCTTCACAAAAGAACGAACGGAAGCTTCTGCCCGCTATCAACAATTTTCAGGTACTCAACAAGCTTCAAGCGACCCAATGAAAGTCGTGCCGGCATCTTATCACGGGCGGATTGAGATGTTATTCGTAGCTGTTGGCGTTCAATCCTGGGGCACCTTTGATATGGAGAGGGGCCAGATTGCTCTCCATCAACAAGAAGTACAGTCAGGTGACGAGGATTTGCTGGATTTTGCCGCAATACATACCCTTCTGAATGGCGGGGTTGTCTTTGCTGTTGCACTAGAGCAGATGCCGGATAAGGCAAATGTGGCCGCTGTTTTCCGCTATTAAAAGGTGCAGACTGGCAGGTGAAGCAGAACCCCTTAATCACTCGTCATCTTAAAGTTATTGCTTCTCTTCTTCTTGTTGGATCATCCGTCTGACGTAATCTATTTTTTAGACTTGTCCAGTGGTAAAATACACTGAAAGCGCCAAGCAGGACAGATAGAGTCTGAGCAAAGTTTAAATAGCTAAAAGATACTAAAATGACAGCTGTGCAGGTACTGGGGTTTGTCGGAATTCTGCTCATCATTGGCTTTCTAGCCGATTACCTTTTTAGGAAAACAAGATTTCCTGACATACTGATACTGATAGTGCTAGGCTACTTAATAGGGCCTGTATTCCACATCGTAAATCCATCTGAGATAGCTCCGGCTTCTCAAGTAATTGCCAGTTTGGCTTTGGTCGTTATCCTCTTTAATGGAGGCTTGGATCTCGAATTTGCCAAAGTGCTCTCGAGCGCGCCCAGAGCACTAATCCTTGTTATAGTAGGTATCGTTGTAAGCATGGCTTCAACTGCAGCCTTTGCCTATTACCTGATGGGCTGGGGCTTTATGGACAGCCTTCTGCTTGGAGCCATTTTAGGTGGCACAAGCCCTTCTATAGTAATGCCCTTGATTAGTCGGGCTAAACTTCCAGATGAGGCCTCTTCAATATTGAGTCTGGAATCTGCTTTTAACGGCGCCATTGTGATCGTCGTGGCCTTGGTCATCTTAGAGGTCATAACCACGGGGCAAACTGGCAATACAGCTTTTATGGTCGTTGAGAAAATAGGTCTACAGATTTTCCTAGGAGGTCTGATCGGGGTTATTGTAGGGGTTGTCTGGCTTTGGGTGCTAACTCTCTTGGAGGGAGAAACCTACGACGACATATTAACCTTGGCTATTGCTTTCCTGCTTTACTTTATTGTGGAAAGCATGAATGGTAGCGGAGTAATTTTCGCCATCACCTTTGGCTTAATGTTGGGAAACGGTGTCGAAGTCGCCAAGTTTTTGGGAATCAAGAGGACGGTTGTGATACATGAGTTGATGAAGAAGTTCCACTCCCAAATGTCTTTCCTGATAAAGACATTCTTCTTTGTTTATCTGGGATTGATGATAAGTTTTGCTCACTACGGCCTAATTCTAGCAGGTGTCGCTTTATCTCTCGTACTGCTTTTAGTAAGGTATATTGCAGTGCTTCTCAGTTCTATACGCAGCGACATCTTGCTAGAGAATAAAGGCTTATTAACCACGATGCTACCTCGAGGATTGTCAGCCGCTGTAGTGGCTGAGATTGTAGTTGCCTCAGGCATTCCAAATGCCTCGATTTATCCGGGCGTAATAATGGTTGTCATTGTAACTACTGTAGTAATATCGGCAATAGGCATTCCTATTTTCACCAGAACTCGGCAGAAATCATAGAGACTATGTCAGAGTCTGTTTCATAAAGACTATTTAGTTACCTTCTTGGCTCTAGACCGGCTGTCTGTTGTTTATGTGTAATTGTTGAAGTTAGTTTTTATTACTTTTTGGAGCGGATTCTACTGGCTTGCGCAATCGACTGAACATGCCTTCCGTGCTTATGCGAGACACGACCTCTTCGGCTTCCTTGATTATCCTGTCGATTAGCTCTTTAACCGTAGGAATGTCATGTACAAGCCCTATTACCTGACCGGCGGTGAGCAGTCCGTTGTCCACGTCACCCGCCTCAAGAAGGTTTCGGCCTACTCTTCCACTGATGAGCGATTCCAGTTGGTGTATGTCGGCACCTTGCTTCTCCAGCTCGAGTACCTTTTCGGAAGTAGGATTCCTCAGAGCCCTCATGGTGTTGCGGAATGATCTCAATAACAGTAGTGTATCGCGCTCCGATGTTTGGACTAGCCATTCCTTCACTTTGGGGTGGCCCGGAGCTTCTTTAGTCGTCATGAACCGGGTGCCCATGTTGACTGCTTCTGCACCTAGTGCCAGAGCGGCGATAAGACCTCGCCCGTCGCCGAAGCCACCGGAGGCAATTACAGGGATTTCTACAGCATCGACGGTCAATGGAATCAGAACGAGGGAGGTGACATCCTCCTCGCCTGGGTGTCCGGCGCACTCGAAGCCATCGATGCTTATTGCGTCGCAGCCTATACGCTGTGCTGTGCGGGCGAAGCGGACTGCGGTGCATTTGTGTATCACCTTTATTCCAGCAGCTCTGAGTCGCTCCATATAAGACTCCGGACTCCTGCCGGCTGTTTCTACAATCTTTATTCCCGAATCTATAACCGTATTAAAATAGCCGTCAATATCCACGGGGCGAAGGGTGGGTAACAGAGTGATATTCACCCCGAAGGGTTTGTCAGTGAGCTCCTTGGTTTTCTTGATTTCAGCAGCTAGCTCCTGAGGTGTCGGGAACGTAAATGCTGTTATTATGCCTAGGCCTCCGGCATTGGATACGGCAGCTACCAATTCTGCTCGGGAAATCCACATCATGCCGCCCTGGATGATAGGATACTTTATGCCAAAAAGCTCGGTTATTCGTGTCTTAAGCATAGTGTTTCTCCCTTTTGTTGATTGTCTATCCGAGATGAGGGACCTCTGGGGTTTATCCTTTCCTTTTTAAGTCTTGGGTTCTGTGTGTTAGAATTGGGCTGAATTCATGGATTACGGGGGATTATGACAGGATTCGATCCTATTGTCAACGTTGCTATTGTTCTGGCAGCAGCTTTAGTTGGTGGCATGATAGCTCATCGGCTGAGGCAGCCGCTGATTTTGGGTTACCTGCTGGTGGGTGTTGCTGTTGGCCCTCATGGTTTTGGTATTGTTGGTGACCTGGACCTCATCGAGACCTTGGCAACTATAGGTGTGGCTTTACTGATGTTTACTGTAGGATTAGAAATATCCTACAGCCAGCTGAGGCAGACTGGAAAGGTGGGGATTTGGGGTGGCATAACGCAAATTGTAGCTACTTTTATCCTTGGTCTGGTAGCTAGCAAACTGTTGTTCCATTTATCTTTAGCTGAAGCAGCTTTCTTCGGTCTTCTTATCTCGCTGAGTAGCACCGTGGTTGGCCTGAAAATGCTTATGGAGCGAGGCGAACTAGATTCGGTGCATGGCCGTATCATGATAGCCATTCTTATAGTTCAAGATTTGAGCGTCGTACTGATGATGGTCGGGGTGCCCGTATTTGGTGCGTCGCTGGAGGGTTTGTTGCTCACCTTTGCTATAGCTGTTGGCAAAGCAGTTCTTTTCTTGGGGGTAGCTGTTGCTTTAGGGCTTTGGGTGCTACCCTGGTTATTAGGCAGGGTGGCTGGAGTAAGGACTCGCGAACTTTTCTTGCTCACGGTTATTATCCTTTGTTTCGGAGCTGCTTTTGGCACCTATATTTTTGGCTTGTCTATTGCTTTTGGTGCCTTTGTGGTCGGCTTATTGCTCAGAGAGTCGATATTTGCTCATCAGGCTCTGGCTGAGATTACTCCCTTACGAGATGTGTTCGCCACTCTTTTCTTTGTGTCGCTTGGTATGCTTCTAAGTCCCCAGTTTGTGGTGGGAAATTGGTCTTCGGTGATTCTAGCGGTGGTTGTCATTGTTGTTATTAAGTTCGGAGTTTGTTTTGGTATTGCTAGGTTATTTGGCTACGGTGGTAGGACAGCTTTATTTGTTGGTGCTGGTCTTGCTCAAATTGGTGAATTTAGCTTTATTTTGGCTCAGGCCGGAATGAATGCCAGGATAATATCTGACTACTTGTATTCGTTAGTTATAGCCAGCATGGTTATTACCATGTTGCTGACCCCGTTGTTTATGGGTTTGACTTCTTTTTTGTATCCTAGGTTGGCTAGGGGCACGGCTACTGGAGCTAAGGTAGCTAAAAAGGTTCCTCCATTAGTCGAAGTGGAACCACAGCGGCCTTTAAGCGAGGTAGTAATCTGCGGTTATGGACGGGTGGGACGTAATATTGCTCAAAGTTTGAATGGTCTCAGAATTCCTTGTCTGGTGATTGAAATGGATCCTGATATTGTTTCTGAGCTAAACGGGAAGGGCGAAAACTGTATATATGGAGATGCTAGTAATGTCCATGTCCTTTCCTTGGCTGGGCTAGATAAAGCTAAGGCTCTGGTCGTTACTTATCCTGACCCGTTAGTTGTGGTTACTACCGTGAAAAATGTCCTAAAGATCAATCCTAAGCTTCAAATTGTCGCCCGTGTACATAGAAGAAGGGAGTCAGAACTTCTGGAAAGCCTGGGAGTTTCGGAGTTGGTAAGTCCTGAATATGAAGCCAGTTTTGAATTTGTCCGTCGGACTTTAGCTAGCGTTGGCTGGAGTAGAGCCAGGATTCGACAAGCAATGAGTAAATTGAGATATGATAAGGAGCTTATTGAGTTTGGCAGTGGTAATGAGGGGTGATTACAATCCCCGAACATTGTCTAGTTGATGTGCAGATAAGCCTCGCCTTTGACGCTTACATGGAATCAAGCATAATCTCTATTTCTTCTGGGTTCTGAAAGACTTCATCTCTTATCGCCTTGATAATGCCGTTGCTGTCAATCAAAAAAGCTGTGGGGGCACCGCGCTTGTAGTCCGTGCATACCTTTCCGTCCGGGTCAAGCAGCATATGGAAGGTAAGCCCCAGGTCGTCAACTATGTTCTGCACAGTCTGGCTGGGTTCCTCGCAATTTATGGCGACTATAGCCAACTCCTCATTTGTTTGCTCATCAAATACTGTTTGGAAGTAGGGCATTTCAGTCACACAGGGAGTACATGAGCTCACCCAGAAATTTAATAACACAGTCTTACCTCGGAATTTGCTCAGGGTAATGCTTTGACCATCAGTGGTTTGCAAGGTGAAGTCAGGAGCGGCATTACCGATTTCAGCGCCAATTTCAAGTTTCGGAGTGAGTACCAGTGATGGGAGCATGCTTTTGAGTGAGTCTTCCATTTCTTGTTGGCTCTGGAAAGCTCCAATCTTGTATGCTTTCAGGATACCATCGGAATCAATAAGGAAAGTCGTCGGGACACCAGGGATTCCGTAAGTTTGGGTAACGCCCTCCCGCGTGTCAAGCAGTACAGGAAAGGTTAGCTTTTGGCTGGTGACGTAGTTCTGGGCAGATGAGATGCTGTCTCCGACATTAATGGTCAGCACTGCTATTGTCTCGCTTGACCATTCATCATAAAATGCCTGGATATAAGGCATTTGAAATTGGCAAGCGGCGCAATTAATGTTCCAGAAGGTGAGCATGACTGGCTTGCCGCTAAAATCGCTTAGACTTACAGTTTCACCATTTATGGTTTGCAAGGTGAAGTCAGGGGCGTAGGGGGATTCCTCTGATTTATTACAGGCTGCGAGCGAAGCCGACAAAATAAGAGCTAATCCAATGATTAGGGGCGTGTACCACTTATGTATCTTCATAACTTCCCCTTGTATTCTGCGTATTTTATACTATGGGCACAGCCGTTGCAATTGCGGCTGGTAAATCGGACTCATGCATTTTCTTGTCTTGGATGCGGTTCATGCGAGTGGCTAAAAGCGCAAAAAGCCGGTGAATTCAGTTGTTGCGATTATTCATGATTAGAGGGAATTGAGCGTGTCTTCTATTTCGAATTGGCTTGTAAAGCGCCCCTCTTTTATTTCCTTAATTATACCATCGGCATTGATAAAAAAGGTCGTGGGGAAGCGAGCTATCTGGTAAATCTCACTGACTGCTTCGTCCGAGTCGAGTAGCGTGGGTAAGGTCAACCCTTGTCTGTCAACGAAGTTTTGCACGAATACGGCACGATCGCCGACGCTGATGGCAAGTATTTCCAATTTGTCGCGTGGCCATTTCTCATAAATTGCTTGCAGGTAGGGCATTTCATGTCTACAAGCACTGCATGACTCTTGCCAGAAGTTGACCATTACTATCTTGCCTCGGAATTGACTCAAAGTCAGTGCTTTGCTGTCCAGGGCTAGCAGGGTGAAATCAGGAGCGCGCTTACCTGCCTCAACACCTATTTCAACGGCGGCTGCCGCAGAGCTTAGGGTGATAAAGGTTCGAGTTTCAGACGTCGCTTCGTTTCCGCCAGCATCTTGTGATTTCATTTCGAAGTAATAGGTGGTGCTTGGCTTTAAACCGGTTAAAGCTATGCTATGGCTGGTGGTCAACTCGTTATCTGGCGGTGTGGTTGAGCCGTAGGCATTCGTTGTGCCATATTCTATCTGGCTGGTAGCAGACATGTCAGTTTGCCAGGTTATAGTAGCGCTTGAGTCGGTGATGTTGGATACTTTCACCCCTGAGATAATCGGTGGGATTGCATAAGGTTGGAGTGGAGTCGTGAGTTCTATTTCAAGCCGTGCTTCGTTTCCACCTTTATCTCTCGATATCAGGATGAGCTGATACCTTGTATTGGGCTTGAGGGCACTTAATGTTGCAGAGTGATTGGTCATTAGAGTTTCATCAGGTTCGGTCGAAGTGTAAACTTCGGAGTCCCATATTGTGACCTGGCTGGTAGCTGGTTCGTCAGTTTGCCAGGTGATAATGGCGCTGGCTTCGGCCATGTCTGAAAGTGATACCTGTTGGATTACAGGAGGTGTGGTATCTCTGGCAAGGATGAAGATGATGAAGCCTACAAGCCCCAGGCATAAGATGATGGCAGCGGCTAATATCTTCTGCAAATGCCCAGGTAGTATAGAGCCCTTTTTTCCCGCAGAGGGTCTGCGGCCTCTTTTTTTGGCCTTTTTAACTATCTCTTCCGGTTCGGCAGCGGGGGGTTGAGCCGGGTCGGTAAGCTCAGGTCGTGTGGTATGTCTAGGGGTTCCGGGTTTGACGTTATCACTCTCTGTCATAAGTAATCACACCTGGGATCTGTTTTTTCAACCTTATCACTAGTGACCGCTTTCCCTTTGCTGGCGGTCAGGAGTTCATTGATTTAATAGAATTCGGAGGAATCATTGCATAGAGTTAAGTATGCCTTCTATTTGTGCCACGCTTTTCAAGGTAGCGGGGTAGTACTCATTATCTCTGATAATGCCCTGGGCATCGATAAAGAAAGTAGCAGGGCAGTGAATGACGTTGTATTTTGCAGCGACCTCTCCTGTCTCGTCAAGGAGGATGGGGAAAGCCAAACCTTTGCTATTAGCAACGCCCTGTGTAACCCCTAGGGTCTGTTTCCAGCTTATGGAAAGTACCGCTAATTTATCCTGTGACCATTTATCATAAACTGTTTGGATAAGAGATAGCTCGTTTCTACATTGCTGGGTGTCCTGCCAGAAGTTGACGATGACTATTTTGCCTTGGAACTCACTTAAGCTTATCTGTTTATCGTCCAAAGTCGGCAGGGTGAAATCAGGAGCGAGCTTATCTACTTCAGGGCCAACCTCAGTGGCGGCTGACACAGCGCTAAGTGTGGTAAAAGTCTGGTCCTGGGATGCCACTTCGTTTTCGTTAGCGTCTTTGGATTTGACTTTGAAGTGATAGGTGGTAGCGGGTGTTAATCCTGTTAATGTGGTGTTGTGACTGGTGGTCAAGCTTTCGTCGAGTGGCGTGGTTGAGCCGTAGGCATCCGTTGTGCCGTATTCCACCTGACTGGTGGCAGCTTCGTCAGTCACCCACCTTATAGTAGCACTCAGATCGGTGATGCTGGATACCTGGATGTCTGAAATTGCCAGCGCGGTTGCAACAGCCTGGGCTAGAGTTGTGAAATCTTTTTCAGCGATCGCTTGATTTTCCTTGGCGTCGGTTGATGTTGCAGTACAGTGATAGGATGTATTTGGCTTTAGGTCAATTAGACTTACGGAGTGGGCAGTAACCAAACTTTCGTCGAGCTCTGTCCAGATGCAGCCACCGTCTAGCTCACATAGCATTACCTGGCTGGTAGATGGCTCATCTGTTTTCCAGGTGATAACAGCGCCTGTCTGGGTAATGTCTGAAATATTGACCTCTGAGATTACAGGAGGCGTGGTGTCTTTAGGGCTAATTGGCAACCAGTTGAGCCACTGGATGCCGGCAACAGATTCCTGGATGGCGTTAAGCGGACTTTCGAGCCAGCCGACTTTGAAAGCGGCGAAGCCTAGAAGGGCAATAATGGCGATGATGAGGATAAAGATTAGAGCTGGAGAGAACCGCCTTGCTCGTATTGGGCCGGTGTCCACAAATGTTTTTTTAGAGCTTAATGATGGTTGCTGGGCGCTGACGTAAGGCATAGCACCGGGTGAGCCATAGCTTCCCGGCGGTTGGCCCTCTGTTCCATATTTCTGGGATGGTACAGGTTTTGGGATTGGTGTGCCTGGAATGGCACCTGGCGTTGGAGATGTTGGAGTCGAAGGATACGGCGGCTGCTGTCCAGGCTGTGGGCCGATTATGCCACCTTGTGAGGAAGGAAATGATCTGGGTGATGGAGGTGGTGTCGGGGGTTGATTTTCTGCCATTCCCGGCGATGCAGACCCCAAAAGGTAATTGCATCTTGGGCACTTTGTGCCTCCGGGTGGTATGAGCGTGCTGCAATTGGGGCAGAATGTGGCGCCACAGCTGCTGCAGTACTTCTGGCCAAACTCGATTTGTATTCCACAATTGGGGCAGAATCTTTGCTGCTGCACTAGAGTATCATCCGTTGATTGCTTCGATGCACCGACTTAAACTCTTTGTAATTGCTCTTATTATACATCCTGGGCAAGAATGAAACTAGAATGTGTGAAAAAAAGATGGCCGAGTTTAGAAGCTGTGCATAATTGACTACAGAGACTTGAGCATATCCTCTATTTCTTCTTGACTCTGGAAAGGCCCGATCTTTTTGTACCTGATAATTCCTGCTGCATCTACGATGAAGTTTGTTGGTGGGAAACCTGTCGCGCCGTAAGCGGTGGCGACTTTGTTTTTCGGGTCAGGCAGAGCTGGGAAAGTGGTAAACTGCTTCTTTGTTACGTAATCTCGCACTACTCTTGTGTCGTATATCATGTGGTAGATGTCCAAGACCGCTAGCCCCCCGTTTGCCTGCTGGTATGCTCCAATCAGGTAAGGCATTTGCTCTTCACACTCTTTACAGTTGACACTGGTGAACACGATCAGCACTACCTTGCCTCGAAAATCGCTCAGGCTTATGCTCTTACCGTCAATGCTTTCAAGGGTAAAGTCAGGGGCATTGTCACCCACTTGGGGGATCTTAGCTGTACTGCAGCTAAGCATTACTAGCGATATAAGTGCAATGGTCACCAATATTATTGGTGTTTTTCCTCTCATTTGGTTAACGCTCCTTTCAGTGACTGCGTTCTAGGAAGGGACGAATTGACCAAGCCAGGCCAGATTGCCAGTGAGTATGAGTATGCCAACAATTATAAGAAGCGCTCCGCTTACTATGGAAATGACCCCCAGATAACGGTTTATACTCTTCCACAGCGGCATGATGGCTCCCCAGACCAGCCCCAGAATGATGAATGGGATACCCAAACCCAGGGAGTAGATAGCCAGTAACAGGGCGCCTTCCGCAGCAGTTTGGGAGCTCCAGGCTAAGGTCAGTATGGCGCCTAATATCGGGCCGATGCAGGGTGTCCAGCCTAAGGCGAAGGCAGCCCCGATACCAATGGAGCGGAGGTAGCCAGGGTTGCTGCTGGCAGTTGTTTTGAGGCGTTTTTCATAGTTCAGCCAGGGCAATTTAAAGGCGGCTATGAGGAATATACCAAAAGCTATGATCAAGCCGCCGGCTATCTGGCGGAGTAAAGCTGAATGGGCAGTTATGGTTGTGCCTATTAAACCAACTGAGGCCCCCAGGACGATGAAGATTATAGAAAAGCCGAGCACGAAGCTGAGGCTGTGGAACAAAGCTGGCAGGTAGCTTCTCCTTGTATTGGGGTCTATGGCGGTAACGCCAGCCAGGTTGGCTAGATAGGCTGGCACCAACGGTAAGACACATGGCGAGAAGAAAGAAAGCAGTCCACCGCTAAAAGCGACGATATATGGAATTTGTGTCATTTGCTGTCCTATTGCGCCAGTGCGCCATCCAGCACTTTCTTTAGCTGGTCTTTGGGCTGGTAGCCGATTACCTGCTGTACAGGTTTTCCGCCCTTGAATAATATGATGGTTGGTATGCTCATAACCCCGTATTTCGAGGCTACAAATGGGGCTTCATCTACGTTCACCTTGACGAATTCTATTTTCCCTTCGTAGTCCTTAGTTAATTCCTCGATGACAGGAGCAACGGCTCTGCATGGACCACACCAGGGTGCCCAGAAATCAACCAGCACCGGCTTCTGTGAATCTAAGACAGCTTTTTGGAAGCTATCGTGGTCAACGTTAATTATTTTTTCGGACACGGTCCCGACCTCCTGAATCTGTTATTTGGGTGACTGTAAGGCTAATTCTCTGCCTGTGCAATAGTAGCACATTCGACGCAGTCATTATTATCAATGTAGCTATTGCTGGCTACAATACAATCTTTTAAGGCGGCTCGCTCTCCTATTGTAACATTTTGCCACAGGATTGAATTTTCTATTATAGCACCATCTTTTATTGTACAACCTGTGCCAATAACCACCGGCCCTTTGAGTTGGGCACCTTTCCCAACGGAGCAATCTTCAGCAACCAGTATGGGTCCGGTCAACTTGGCTTGAGGGTTGACAGAGGCTCCTTCATTTATCCGGATTTCCTCAGGTCTAAAGTCAACCTGGACGCTTTTGCCGAACATCAAATCGCGGTTCAGTTGTAGATACTGCTCTGGAGTTCCGGTGTCTATCCAGTAGGCATCGGTTGCGTAGCCGAAAACAGGTTCTCCTTCAGATAAAAGTGCGGGGAAAACATCACGTTCAAACATGAAACGTTTGCCTTGCGGTACGCGATTCAAGATCTCGCGTTCTATGATATAAACGCCGGCATTTATCATGTTGCTTGTGACCTGCTCGCGCTTTGGCTTCTCGACAAAGCGGGTTACCCGTTGATTGCTGTCGGTTTCGACGACCCCGAATCGAGTTGGGTCATCTACAGGTGCTAAAGCGATGGTTACTTTGGCGCCTTTATTTTCATGGAAACGTAGCATTTCGGTCAGGTTGAGGTCGGTGAAGACATCGCCGTTCATAACAAAGAAAGCGTTGTCTATATGCTGCTCGGCATTCTTGACGGCTCCGGCAGTGCCCAGTGGCTCTGTTTCGACGCTGTAAACGAGCTTTGTGCCGAGTTGACTGGCATCGCCGAAGTAGTCTGTAATGCAGTCAGGTTTATAACCCATGGCCAAGATAATTTCTCTTATTTTGTGACTGCTGAGGTAACGGAAGACATATTCGATGAAGGGTTTATTCAGGACTGGCACCATGGCTTTTACTATGGTATAGGTGAGGGGACGTAACCTGGTACCTTCACCGCCGACGAGTATAATCGCTTTCACTGGGTCTTTGGCACTCTCCTGAAAAGTCCTGTTGGTTATTTTACTTGATTTACTTTATGGTGGCAAATTAACCGTTTTCATGACAGATTGTGAGGCGACAAGTCGAAAAATTGTGTTGCATTGTGAGTGGTCTGCTCAGCTACAGAAATTTCGTCTATTCCCTTTAGAGCAGCAACAGCTCTGAGGCTTCGCAGGATGTCTACGGGCTCAGAGCGATACGTGGTCTCTCGACCGTATGTTACCGGGCAGTCTGTTTCCAGGAGCAGCTTTCCCAACGGTGTTTCCTTGATAGCCCGTCTGTGCTCTTCATGGTATTCCGTGGCTGGAGTGGCTGAAATGAAATAGCCAGCTTCGAGTATGTCTTTTAGCACGCTGGAAAATCCGGTGAACCAGTGAAAAACGGCCTTTTTAATGCCTGCCTCTTTTACCATCTCAAAGCTGTCTTTCCAGGCATAGCGACTGTGGATTATAGCTGGTTTCTTGTGCTCTCTGGCTAAAGCCAGGAGGCGCTTCAGGGCTTCTTTCTGCAACTCTTTCGGGGATACTTTGACCACTCTTTTATCATAGTCCAGCCCTATTTCGCCTATAGCCGTAATATCATTAGCTCCTTCCCCAATAGACTCCAGTGTAGATTCGAGTTGATTGGGCTCCAGGTTACCTAATTCCCAGGGATGTAAACCAAAAGCTGGATAAACGAAAGAAGGATACTTCAAGCAGATTTTCATCACCTCCTGGTTTGATTGGTGATTCGAGCCGACAGCGACAATGGCTATAACTCCAGAATGTTTGGCTTTGGTGAGTGCTGATTCAAGGTTTTCCAGTTCATCAAGATGGGCATGCGTGTCGATAATCTTAAGCAATTTCTACCTTCTTGATGCCTGTCTTATGGAGAAAGCCTTCTCGTTTCTTCAATATAGGCAATGACCAAGCTCGGCTGCATGGTGCCTTTCTCGGTTATTATGCCGGTTATCAGGTCGAGCGGAGTTTTTTCAAAGCCTGGTTCCAGTTCTGCCTCTTTGTTTGTGCCACCCTCTATGTCGAATTTGGCGCTTTCGCAGATAGTGTAGAACGGGATTTTTTTCTTCTTAGCTGCCTCGGCGAGTGTGAGTGTCGGTGTGCCGTTGATGAGATAACCATCGGCTGTTATGCTGTCAGCGCCGACTAAAGCTTTGTCTGCTTTGGATATACGAAACCCTATATCTTCATCACGTATTATTTCTGTTGGAATCTTATGCCTCATGAGTTGCTCGGCGGTGATTTCCCCGTAAGTGTTATCCTCGAATCTGGACTCCGCGACGATAACCCGGAATCTCGCCTCTCTCTGACTAGACAACTCAAGGACCTTACAGACTGTTGAACTATAGCTACAGGTTATCACTGTATCGAGGTCGGTGACTATGCCGCAGCCGTATTCCACAGCTTTGGAAACAGCGCTTATAGATGATTTGATGAGGTCGCTTCCCTTAGCTTTGGCGAAATTTTTCAGTGAAGCCAGATCCTTTTCACTTTGAGACCTTTGAATGATCTGTTGGAGGAACTGACCAATGTAGTTGGCTATAGGCGTTATGCTAGGCCTGGCTTTAACGAGTTCAGAAGCTACCATTTGTATTTCTTCAATAAACTCGGCAGTGGTATGAGCCTGGCTTTTGTCTAGGGCTAGGTTTAAGATGCTGATAGCTTGTCTTGATAGCCAGCCAGCGCCGTGTACTCTGTCGCTCTTGAGGTTGTTGATTTTTTCGATTACTTTGGTGTTCAAATTTGTACCTATATGGGGTATTACAATCACTATTGTGAAGTTTTCTTAGCAGGTTCTTTAATAAGGATTGCCAAGATGAAGGATATCACGAGTAGTGCTGCCAGCAGTGCCAGGGGTGAGACAAATTGATTCGTTGCCCCGCGCAGAATTTCCATTACCGGGACAATTACTACCGCAGCAGCGTTGCCTAAAAGCTGCAAATAGCCGACTGAAATGCCGGCAAACCTTGCCCCTGTGATTTCAGTGGACATCGTCAGCATTATGGGCAGAGCGGATATAAGGAAGAAGCCCAGCACTATGCCGTTGACTAAATTCATGCTGTAGCCGTTGGCAAATATAAGAACGGTGACTGACATGGCGCCGATTAAGGATGCCAGGATGAGGAAGGGCTTTCTCTTCCCGATTTTGTCTGAGATGATGGGGATGATAATACAGCCAAGCATACCGCTAAAAATCAATACTGCAGATATAGAGCCGGCATCGGTCATTGAAATTTGATGCAATTCGTTCAATATTTTTTCAAGCCAGGTAGCTAAACCGTTGAAAACTCCGATACCTATCAAGGCTATGAAGCCGAGAATTACGAAACTTCTGATCTTTAAAATCCTTTTGATTCCTTCCCAGTTTGATATCTCTTCCAGCGCCTCTATTTCTCTTGGCGGTGTTTGAGGTTCAGGCTTCACCAAAGTAAAGAATAGCAATATACCAACAATGCCTATGGCACCGTAAATCAATAACATTGACTCAAATCCTAAAGTTTGCACCAGGACAGGCGTGGCTCCGAGTCCTGCCATCATACCGATGAACAGCGCCAAGGAACCGAGCCCCACTGCTGTTGCCTCCTCTTTTTGTGGAAACCAGGTTACAGCGAGTTTGGTAACGCTATTTAATACAAAAGGTTGCCCAATGGAAATCCCTATTTGTGCGATTAATAGAACTGCGAATGAAGCGGGATCAAGCAAGCGCAGCATGGCGAAGACACCGGTAAAAAGCACACCGATACCTATGCCGTATTTAAATCCTTTTTTATCTATAATGACGCCAGCAGGCATGGTGAGTAAAACCTGTATTACAGGAAAGACAAGCGTAAACCACATAACGCTGCTGGCGGGTATGCTCAACAGCTCCTCGATATAAGTCTCAATGGCGGCAAAATTTAACCAGTACAGCTGTGTGAGCGCGGCTATATACATGTAGATAGCCAGAACAACCCATCTGTACCTGTAGATTTTGTATTCCGACATTATTCTGCTTCCCTCCTTGTTTCAGAACTCCGCAGGCTGTTTATGTACCAATTGGCGGTAAGTATATCACTAAACCGACATTAAAGTTCACTATTTATGGATATCTTCAAGTTTAAACAAAGGAGACGTCGAAGTCGAAATTCCTGGGGTCCTTGATTGCGATTGAAGCTTGAGAGTCGGGCATATATAGAAGAGCTGGCGGAGAGGTTATATGACAGCTGGGGTCGAAGGCAACGCGACAAATGACCCTAAATATGGAGCTCGATTATGTCGTTATCTTGCAGGACATGCTCTTGACTGACCCTCTGCCCGTCGAATTTTCCTGAACCCCAGACCACGGCATATTTCAGTTTGCTCTTGAAATCTTTGTGAATGTCTTCGGCAGCCTCTTTTACCGTGCTGCCTTTTTTCAATATTATCGGGTCGGTCAGGTCAGGCTTCTGTCCCGGAGTCTTGGTATGGACTCGGATAATCTCCAGCGCTTGAAAAATCTCCTTTCTGAGCCCGTCCAGGTTTTTGCTCTCTATAGCGGAAATAGAGACCATAGGTAGCTTGTCGTTATACCGCGACTTTAATTGGCTCCAGCTGGCGCTTGCATTATCCAGGTCGCTCTTGTTGGCTATGATTAGCATTTTCCTTTGACGTTTGCCGATGGTGGCTTCTGTAACGTTATTAGAGACGGGGACTATGCCTATATTTTCCAGCTCCTGAAGTGTAGCCTCCACTTGTTGTACCGGATTGTTGCTCAAATCCACGATGATGGCTATGCGGTCGGCATTTCTGCCGATATTATTCAGCCAGACACGGGAATCTTTGCCTGTCACCGGCGGTGTGTCAACCAGTTGGATTTGAACGTTTTCGAATTTCATCATGCCTATATTAGGAGACCGGGTGGTAAAGGGGTAGGCGCCTATCTCCGGGGAGGCATCGGTAACGGCGGCGAGCAGCTGTGATTTGCCAGTATTGGGCAGGCCAATCAGGGCTACCTGGCCGGCGCCTTCTTTCCTGATGTAGAAACTGGCTCTGCTGGTGGCGGCCTTTCTTTCCGCCTCTTCGGTGAGCTTGGCTATTCTTCGTCTCAGGTCGCCATGCAGGTGGTCGGTGCCCTTGTGCTTGGGCATGATGGCCAGCATGACTTCCAGGGCCTCGATTTTATCCTCCGGAGTCTTGGCTGCCCTGTAGCGCTTTTCAGCATCAAAATACTGTGGCGGTAAGTTTGCCGGCATAGCTTCTCAACCTGTTCCTTAATTCTAGCATAATCCACCTGTGGAGATTAAGG